>JAFGTH010000278.1 GCA_016934225.1 Lentisphaerota bacterium
CCAACCGCGAATTTCGCGCCAACGGAGATGACCCAACCTGCCGGTGAAGAATTATCCAATGAAAGCAATATGGTACAACCGACAGTGCGATCGCAGTTTGCCGATACCGCATTCTGGACCGCCTCGCTTATGACCGACAATAACGGCGTCGCCATTGTCGAGTTTAACATGCCGGAAAATCTGACCGCTTGGAAAATGAAAACGTGGGCAATGGGCCACGGCACTGTCGTCGGCGAAGGCGCATGTGAAGCAATGACAGCAAAAAACCTGGTATTGCGTCTTCAAGCGCCGCGGTTTTTCGTGGAAAAAGACGAGGTCGTTCTGTCGGCTAACATTCATAACTATCTGGAAAAAACAAAAACCGTTCGCGTGATACTGGAATTGGACGGTAACTGCGCACAACCAATGACAGACACAACAATCGAAATGCGCATCGCCGACAAAGGCGAAAAACGAGTTGATTGGCGAGTCAAGATCCTGCGAGAAGGCGAAATTACCGTGCGAATGAAAGCCCTCACCGATGAAGAATCGGATGCTATGGAAATGCGGTTTCCTGTGTATGTGCACGGTATGCTGAAAACGGATTCTTTCTGTGGTATTATCAGGCCCGATCAGACAAGCGCCTCCGTTGCCGTAACAGTGCCTAAAGAGCGGCGTGTAGAAGAATCACGATTGGAACTACGTTACTCCCCTACGCTCGCCGGCGCCATGATTGACGCATTGCCATATCTGGTCGAATATCCTTACGGATGCACGGAACAAACGCTGAACAGGTTCCTGCCGATCGTCATAACACAAAAGATTCTGAAAAATATGGGCATAGATCTCGCCGCCGTCCAACAGAAACGAGTGAATTTGAATTCGCAGGAAACCGGAGACGATGTCAAAAGGGCCGAACAATGGAAGCGATGGAACAGAAATCCGGTCTTCGATTCTGATACTGTAGAAGATATGGTTAAACAGGGACTCAAACAACTCTCCGTCATGCAACTTTCGGACGGCGGATGGGGCTGGTTTTCCGGCTGGGGCGAACATTCTTATCCCCATACGACTGCGTATGTAGTGCATGGGCTACAGATTGCCGGACAAAACGGCGTTACTGTTGCTCCGGACATTCTGTCCGGCGGCATCAGGTGGCTGGAAAACTACCAGTCAGCCGAACTGGAGAAACTCAAAAACGCCGTAGGCGAAATCCGGCCGTGGAAAAGCCATGCCGACAACCTCGACGCCTTTATATATATGGTTCTTGCCGATGCCGGACAGGAGAACTCAGCAATGCGCGAGTTTTTGTACCGCGACAGAAACTACCTGGCCATATATGGAAAGGCCATGTTCGGGATGGCGCTCTACAAAGAAAACCGCCAGGAGGAACTCGCCATGATCGTGCGCAACATCGAGCAATTCCTCGTCCGCGACAACGAAAATCAGACAGCCTGGCTTAACCTTCAGAACGAAAATTATTGGTGGTACTGGTACGGGAGCGAATATGAAGCGCATGCATACTACCTAAAACTCCTGTCGCTTACTAATCCCAAGAGCGAAAAAGCCGCGGGTCTGGTAAAGTACCTGCTCAACAATCGCAAGCACGCCACCTGCTGGAACTCGACCAGGGACACGGCAATATGCATTGAAGCGCTGGCCGATTATCTGCACGCAAGCGGAGAAGACAAACCCGATATGACGGTGGAGATCATGGTTGATGGAGCGAAAAAAAAGGAAGCCCGGATTACGTCAGAGAATCTGTTCACGTTCGATAACAAGCTGACGCTCACCGGTCGCGCTGTTGAATCCGGAACACATAAAATTGAGTTGTGTCGCAAGGGCAAAGGGCCTGTTTACTTCAATGTATATCTCTCAAATTTCACTCTCGAAGACCACATCACAAAAGCAGGCATGGAAATCAAGGTCGAAAGGAAATATTATAAGCTTGAACCTGTTGATAAGACAGTCAATGCGGCAGGGTTTCGCGGACAGGTTCTTGAACAAAAAGCTGAAAAATACAAACGTAAAGAACTGCAAAATATGTCATTGTTAAAAAGCGGCGATCTTGTGGAAATTGAATTGGAAATTGAAAGCAAGAACGACTACGAATACATCGTTTTCGAGGATATGAAAGCCGCCGGTTTTGAGCCCATTGAGACGCGTAGCGGGTATAACGGAAACGACATTGGCGCTTACATGGAATTACGAGATGAACAAATCTGCTTTTTTGTTCGATCGCTTGACCGCGGGCGACACAGTGTATCATATCGCATGCGGGCGGAAATTCCCGGCAAGTTCAGCGCCCTTCCTGCGAAGGCTCACGCAATGTACGCTCCGGAACTGAAAGCAAATTCCAGCGAAATCAAGCTGGCAATCACGGATTAGTGTCTTTCGTTTCTGATCATTCAAATGCAATATCAGACGAAACGAAATAATGTTTCCAGATCCCGCGTCTTTGCCATTTGCCTTCCCTCCGCCTTATTACATGATGTGTCGCACATCCTCCTTTGAAACTCCATTATTTTGTTCGGAATGTTGAATTCATGTTCAATATTCATGGCTTTTTCAATCAAATTGGTGTAGCAAATCAATTGTGATAACAGATAAAGAAATGCTGGTTTTCATCGGCTCATGTCCAATGAACGATAATGCCGGCATCTATACATTCCGGTTTAATGTTCAGAGCGGACGGTTAACACCCACAGACCATTATTTTCGGGCGGAAAATCCGTCGTTTCTGGCCGTTAATAAAACAAATAATCGTCTCTATTCCGTCGGTGAGCGCGAGCAAGGCATCGTCCGAGCGTTCTCTATCAACGGAACTACCGGAGAACTGACACTGATTAACACACAAACAACCGGCGGCAAAGGTCCGTGCCACTTAACCATAGATAGCCATGCCAATGTTCTGTTTGCCGCAAACTACAGAAGCGGCAGTGTATCCTCAATGCCCATATTGCCGAATGGAGCTATCGGTTCCGCCTCAAGTGTAATCCTCCACGAAGGTTCAAGCGTTATACCGGACCGGCAAGGCGAACCGCATCCACATTCAACGGTTCTGTCTCCGGACGAACAATTCGTATTCGTTCAGGATCTTGGAACCGACAAAATAATGATTTATAGACTCGATATCGCTACCGCAAAACTTGCGCCAAGCAACCCGCCTTACGTCGCAACAGCTGCCGGTTCAGGGCCACGTCATTTTGTTTTCCATCCTGACGGCAAACGCGCATATCTGATCAACGAACTGAACAACACAATTATTGCCTACGACTACGACGCGGCTCGCGGCAATTTGCGTGAATTTCAGACAATCTCGGCGCTTCCTTCCGATTTTACGGGCGAGAGTTATTGCGCCGATATTCATATTCATCCTTCGCGAAAATTTCTATACGGATCCAATCGCGGGCACGACAGCATTGCGATCTTTCGTATTGAGGAGAATACCGGCCGGTTAACATTGCTCGGGTTTGAATCAACACGAGGCGGCTATCCTCGAAATTTTATCATTGATCCGACAGGCATGTTTATGATTGTTACAAATCAGCGCGGCGACAATGTCGTTGTCTTCCATATCAATCAGAGAACCGGAATGTTAAAACCGACAGGCCAGGTTCTGACGCTTTCAGTTCCGCTGGGAATCAGGATGCTGTAGATGCGATACTTGAGCAGTATTCTTTTTCTGGTTGTTGCGGCATTGCCGTATATCTCAATGCTGCCTCGCAACATTGGAAACACGCGTCAACCTCAAGCCGATGAGAAATTGATCATAATATCTCCACACCGGCGCGAAGTGGAGCAGGAATACAGCCGCGGTTTTTATGAATGGATGTTGACGCGCTATAATCGCAGGGTTCAAATAGAATGGCTTGATGTAGGCGGCACATCGAAAATCATGAAAGATCTCGAATCAAGATACGCCTCAAATCCGCATTCTCCAGGAGTTGACCTGCTTTTCGGCGGCGGTATTACCCCATACTATCAGGCTCTTGAACACGACTGGCTGCGGAAAACAGATCTACCGAATGATGTGTTGTCGCCTGTTCCGGCAATCTGCGCAGGGGCTCCGGTATACGACCCCGATATGAGATGGTTCGGTGTGGCATTGAGCGGTTTCGGCATCATTTACAACCGCATCCTGATAAACCGTTTAGGAATGTCGGTTCCGGAAACATGGGAAGCGTTGGGCCGACCGGAATATTTGTCATGGATTGCTTCGGGCGACCCACGCTCAAGCGGATCGGTGCATATGTGTTATGAAATAATTCTGCAAGTTTATGGCTTCGAAGACGGTTGGCGCCTCATTACCAGAATTTGCGCAAATGTTCGAAGGTTTGGCGAAAGTGGCGGTGTTGTGCCGCGCGAAGTCGCTTCCGGAGACGTAGTCGCCGGAATGGTTATAGACCAATATGCCCAGACAGTGATTGATTCTATCGGTTCCGACGCGCTTGGTTTCATTCTACCTAGAGATGCCACCGTTATTGGGGCCGACGCTGTGGCAGTTCTGCAAGGGGCGCCGTCTCCCGAACTTGCCGAATTATTCATCAGGTATATTCTGTCTGAAGAAGGACAGCGAATTCTGTTTCAGAACAAAGGCGTTAACGGACAACGCAATTCATTACATCGTTTACCAGTCATCAAATCACTCTATAACCAACCCGACGCGCCACAGTCACGACCTTATGACTACACCGGCGACTTTGTTTATGATAATGCGAAAGGCGGCCGCAGATGGAATCTGATTAACGATATGATAGGCGTTCGGCTAATAGACGCGCATTCCGATCTGGTTCAAGCGTGGAAAGCCGTGGTTGAGACGGGAATGCATCCTGAATTGGTGTCCGCATTATGCGCTCCTCCCATGCCGGAATCCCAATTCGATGAACTCGCAAAACGATGGAACGATCCCAGGGAACGGGTCACTATCACGCTGGCCTGGGCTAATGAAGCAACACGACTTTATAACAACATTACTATGCGCGCAAAACAGTATTCGCAAGCGAAAGTTTCCAACTCCGACGAGAGAAAGAAGAAATATGCACTCCAATAATAGCAGTATGATCGAAGTTCGGAATATAGCCAAACGTTTCGGTTCGGTTACAGCCCTGGACAACATCAGGTTTTCCGTCAGCCGTGGCGAATTGTTTTTTCTGCTTGGCCCATCAGGATGCGGCAAAACGACAATGCTGAGAATTCTGGCCGGACTTGAAACTCAGGACAAAGGCTCAATTCTTTATAACGGAAAGGACGTCGCGGAATTGCCTCCACACAAGCGAGGAGCGCCAATGGTGTTTCAGAATTACGCGCTCTGGCCGCATATGTCCGTTTACGAAAATGTGGCATTCGGTCTTGTCGAATCAAAAACGCCCAAAAAAGAAATCGTGGCGCGAGTCAATCAGGCGCTGGAACAAGTCAATCTTTTCGGCATGGGCAATCGAATGCCGAACCAGCTTTCCGGAGGACAACAGCAACGTGTCGTATTAGCGCGTGCGCTTGTCATGAATCCTCATACTGTGCTGCTTGACGAACCTCTCTCCAATCTGGACGCCAAACTCCGTTCCGAAATGCGGGAAGAAATAGAAGCGTTGCATAAAAACACCGACATAACTTTCATTTACGTTACACATGATCAGATCGAAGCCTTGTCGCTTGCGGATAGAATGGCCATGATGGACAACGGTAAAATTTGCGCCATTGGAACGCCGAGCGCCCTGTACCATCGGCCGCCATCGCTTTTCTGCGCAACCTTTCTCGGGGAAGCCAATGCCCTGCAGGGCACGGTTCTAAACGTCGTCGGTAATATGGTAATTACGGATACCGCGATTGGTAAAATCAAAGCGGTATATCAAGGCAATACGCCCACAATCGGAACGTCGGTCAATTGCATAATCCGTCCGGAGAATATCAGAATTGACGGAGCCGGCGATAACTCCGCGCAAGCGATAATATTATCATCACGAATGACCGGCGCGACAACAACGCTTTTGCTCGATGTGAACGGCACAATACTAAGAGCCGTCATGCTGAACGAATATGGATCGAATCCGGCGGCAGGCACAATGGTCACCGCCGTTTTTAAGGCAACTGATACTATCGTTGTGACTAGTTAGGAGATATTATTGCAATGTCGGCAAGGTTTCGATCTTGGATGTTGTTTTCGGTTATTGCCCTGTTTCTAGGCGCATTCCTGCTCTGGCCGCTTGCGCATGTCTTTAGAAAGGCATTGTTCGATTCCAACGGCTTCACTGTCTTTTATTTTAAGGCGTTGGTAACCGATCCCTTGCAAATTCGCGCAATAGGAACAAGTCTTTTTATAGCTGTTATGGTTACAATCGGATGCGTGATAGTGGCTCTGCCTCCGGCGTGGCTGGTCGCCCGACGAACATTTCCGGGCAAAAATATGATCTCAGCGCTTATGCTCGTGCCTTTGATTCTTCCTCCGTTTGTCGGCGCGGTCGGCATGAAAATACTGTTTGCGCGCTCGGGATCTCTGAGCACATTGTTGATGCATATGGGCATCGTCTCCGGACCAATTGACTGGCTTGGGCAATTCCCGCTTGTTGGAATCGTGGTCATGGAAGTTATGCATCTGTTCCCCATCCTGTACCTCAACCTTGTTGCGGCGTTGGCGAATATAGATCCGTCTCTTGAAGAAGCCGCCGGCAATCTTGGAGCATCGCCATGGCGTGTGTTCAAGAGGATAAGCCTGCCGTTGGCCGGACCCGGATTGTTTGGAGGAATTGTGTTGGTATTTATCTGGTCTTTTACCGAACTCGGAACACCGCTCGTCTTCGGATACCGCCGCGTATTGCCCGTTATGATTTATGACAGCGTCAGTGAAGTCGGTACAAATCCGATGGGATACGCCCAAGTGACGCTCGTTCTGATAATTTCAGCGCTCGGTTTCTGGGTCAGCAAATACATATCGGGTAATCGCGGCAATGTTGCTACGCTCGGGCGACTCAGCGTCTCGACAAAGGAGAAAGCATTGTCGCTGCCCGGTATGTTGGCAACTTACACACTGTTTGGAATTGTACTTTTTGTTGCAACACTGCCGCATATAAGCGTCATACTCGTATCATGCGGCAAACGCTGGTTCCTTACAGTTCTGCCGGAAGAATTCACGCTTGCGTTCTTTGGACGGGCGCTAAGCATGGAACTGACGCAAACAGCTCTGTTCAACAGCCTTTTCCTTTCAATATGCGCAGCAACGCTCGATGTATTTATGGGGTTTTCCATCGCTTGGCTTTGCGTTCGAAGCCGGATACGCGGAGGAGATCTGCTTGATACCCTGGCGATGCTTCCGTTGGCCGTTCCCGGTATCGTTATAGCTTTCGGCTACCTTGGCTGTTTTTCCGGTCACTTCCCAAATACTTATCTGGATCCTCGCTTCAACCCCATGCTGCTTCTGATCGCGAGCTATTCCATACGACGGCTCCCGTACATTGTGCGTGCGATTCACGCCGGACTGCAACAGGTAAGCAGCGCCTATGAGGACGCAGCAGCCAATCTCGGCGCAACACCGTTGCGCATCATCAGGCGCATCACACTCCCGCTGGTTGCGGCCAATCTGCTGGCCGGAGCCATACTCTGCTTCGCTTTTTCCATGCTCGAAGTCGCCGATAGCATTATTCTGGCGCAGACAGAACGATTTTACCCGATCACCAAGGCAATATATGCGCTTATGGACATACTGGAAAACGGCGTTAATGTTGCCGCTGCGCTCGGAGTATGGGCCATGGCGCTACTCGGCGCCGCAATGCTCTGGGCCTCATGTTTGCTTGGCAAAAAAATGGGCCAGATGTTCCACGCATCCTGAACCCCGTCATAATCGTCTTATACTGCTACCATCGGCATTAATCAGTCTGAACGGTAACCGGCTGACCATTCAATTCAATGCTTTTGTTCGCCGCCAAGGCTATTAAAACCGCCTGTATTCCGTCTTCCAACTCAGCTTTCTGGCCCAACTGGTCTTCCGGCTGTATCCTGCCGTACACCAACTGTTGAACCATCGGATCCGCACCACCGTGACTGCCGTCACGTGATTCCGGAGTTAAATTGGTTTTTACATGATAAGGGTCAAAATAAACAAGATTCTCAACATTGTCGCCGCTTTGTTCAAGACCGGTTGCATTGTCTCTTTCTTTACTGCCAGGCGCCCATGAAGTGCCGTGAACGGCAGTCCATTCCAATCTACCCTTAGTACCCTCAATCATAAAGCGCATGCCCTCATAGGACGCATACGCAATAAGCGAATAAGCGAGATGCACCCCGTTCTCATACTGAACTGTGACATTCATCGTGTCGTATATATCAATCTCGTTGCCGAACACACAGCGATCTCTGTAGTAACCGTCAATCTGCTCGATATCATTGAAAAGGGTTTTAGTTCCAGATTTGGCGAATAAATCGGCATAAAAGAAGCATTCCTTTGCATGAGAACAATTAGAACATCGTTCCCCTCTAAAAGGCCCGTTTTTGCCGTAAAATGACAATGACCCTTGTGCCACAGCGGTTTTGGCCTTGGATCCCACCATCCAGTTGACCAGATCAAAATGATGGCTGCCTTTCTGAACCAGGAGCCCTCCGCTATTTTTTATCTCGCGATGCCAGCGTCGGAAATAATCGGCGCCATGAAAACGATCAAGTGTCTCAATAAAGATTACGTGTTTGATTTCGCCGATTCGGCCGTTCATAATTTCCCGCTTCATTGTCTCCGCCGCAGCATAATACCGCATGTTATGAGTCACCAACATCGGTTTGTCGGACTTGGATCTGGCTGCTCTTATGGCTTTTACCTGATTTAAACTTGTGCATAACGGCTTCTCACAATACACACTGAGTCCGGCGGCAGCGCCTTTTACAACATACTCCGCGTGTGTCGCATCAGTTGTTGCAACAACCAATGCGTCGGGCTGCGCTTTTTCCAACATTTCATCAAACGATTCATACACCGGGATGTTCCCGCCTGTTAGTTTATTGCAAGCGCGCGCACGACCGGGATTAATATCGAATAATCCCACCGGTTCAACATCATCAGCAAAACGCTCCAGCATAGGTTGTATCCACATGGCCGTTCCTCTGGTTCCCGTACCCGCAACCACAAATCTACGCTTTCCGCTTTCACTCATTTGGAATCTTATCCTTTCATAGCAGGCATGATTTTTGCACTGTCAAATAATTCATGCAGTGTACGAACAATTGATTGTCTGTCAAATTCAATCGCCTGTAAACTTGGTGTACGTTTCCGGAAATTATGATCGTTTGCAATAGCTTTCCTGATTGTCACTGATATTATGTTGTCTGCTGACAATACTCAGGTTCAATGAATATGAATCAACAAACAATAGGCTCAAAACCCAGTTCGGCGCTTGTCCGCAAGAGTGTGGCGCGAACATTAATCGGCATGGCCATGCCCCTGTTGGCCGGCACGTTTGCCATGAACGCATACAATCTTACGGACACGTGGTTTGTATCCCGATTAGGAACGCTTCCCCTGGCGGCGATGGGTTTCACATTCCCGGTTGTAATGCTTCTAACATGCGTAGCCATGGGGATC
>JAFGTH010000279.1 GCA_016934225.1 Lentisphaerota bacterium
ATGTTACATCAAATCCGGCTTTTACACATACATCCCATGGCGCCTGTAATTCTTCAGCCCAAACGCCAAAATTTGTTGCCGCCATTAAAATCTTTTTTGCCATTACTTAATCTCCTTTTAATTATTATATGTACACGATTATTTTTTCCACGGGAAATCCTTCTTCAGAGGGCTAAACACGTCTATTGCCTCAGTTTCGCCGATAGCGATAAATGAATGCGGGACATTTGCAGGCACGATATAAGCATCTCCGGCAGACAGCATTTGTTTTTCATCGCCTATTATCATCTCGAACCCGCCTTTAATAATCAGTCCGAATTGTTCCTGACTATGGACATGCCGTCCTACTTCACTACCGTCGGCCATATTCCAATGCAATACATTCAAATTATTTCCATTGGCGAAATCCTGACGAACAACGCCTTTTCCCATATCAATTTTTTTTATGTCGTTATGAAATATAAACATATCTGTTCGTTTATTTTTATTATGACTTTGATTTATATCACTGTTTAGCCGACAGAAACAACATTATTAAAATAAATATGTTTTTATTACAACTCTGTTTCAGGCATTATTGTCCGAAGGAAGGGTCGCGCATAAACCCGGATATGGGTGGAGTTATGCAAAATAAACGGCAGTAACTTGCCATGCTTGTTTTTTATCGTATTTTTAATGCTTACAGTTAATGCACTTTAAGCAGCATCGCCGGATCGCCCTTTTTAAACGCGGCTAATACCAACGCTACAGCTGCGGAGGCGCCAAGGAAGATCGCCAGCAAACCGAACTGAGATCGTATTGAACTGTTTCCTGCCATTAATCCGGCTTTTTCGAGAATTATCGGCGAAACGAATTGTCCGAGGTAGACCCCCGAGCTCACTATAGCCATAGCGAATGCGCGCGCCGCCGGAGCGGCCGCTTTGGAGACCTGGAGCAGGAGCATCGGCATCATAAAGCCGGAACTCAAGCCTATGCAGGAGACGCCGGCGAAGACGATCGTCATTGACTCCGCTGAATTGAGCAGCCAGAATCCGACGCCCATTAAAGCTATTGTCACGGCGGGCAACAAGCGCTTGAATATTTTTGTCATGAACGCGAGGATTATTCCGGAGATTACGCCTGCCAGGGTCATTGTGGAAAGCGCCAGCCCTGCCACCGCCGGTCTGCCGAGCCTTGTTTTGCAGACGGCCAATCCCTCGTCGTTCTTCTTAACGATATAGGAGCGTCTTTCGTCAGTTATAATCCATCTTTTGCCCTGTTCCTCTTCCGCTATGGAAATTTTGCCTTGAAGTGTTATACCTTTTTCAGCGAGCGTTTTAATCGTCGTTTCAGGTAGAACGCCGGTCTGAACGCTTTCGGCGAGCTGTTCGCGGCTTTCCATAAGCGGTGTTTGGACCATGAGCAGCGACTCTTCATCCTCTATGAACAAAGCCATGTTTGTGGGGACGGCGTAGAATGCTATCATCATAAGCGCGCCGAGCAGTGAACAGGTCCATACTGCGCCGGGTAGTTGAAAGGAGTCGCCGGTTTGAGCGCGTTTCTTTTGCCATTCCGGGAGCCTGGTCAGTGTTAGCGCCAGTGAGAGAAATCCCAGCGCGTAAACTGCGAAGGCGGCTCTCCAGCTTATGCAGGCGAGCCAGCCCGAAAGTATGAGAAATATCACACCGCCGAAATGGCTGACCGATCCGGACAAACCCATCATTTTTGTTCTTTCGTCGCCTTCGAACAGATCCGCTATAAGAGAAGTTGACAACGGCATGATTAGGCCCACTCCAATTCCGAGCACTGCTCTGAATGCGAGCAGTTGAGTTATGTTAGCCGCGAGGCCGCCACCCATTCCGCCGATGCAGAATATTATCAGACCGGTTATCAGTGTTTTCCTCGGAGTCCATTTTGCCGCCAGCCAGCCGGAGATGAGACTGAACGGGATGATCAATAGCGCTGGCAGGGTTAAGGTCAGCTTGATAACCGTTTTACCGACGTCGGGAAACGCCGCTTTTATTTTTGCCAGAGCCGGTGACACCGCCGCCGCTGCCATTATGGTGAGAAGAGAAAGTGATAGAACCGCTATCTTAAGGCCGATGGGCTTATATTCCTGATTCATATAGTTTCCTGTCTATGCGGTTCTTACAGGACGGAACGGGTATTTGCCTGTTTTCTTTCCAGCGTAATATCCGTCGTATCCAAACTGGAAATTCACTCCCCACGCGAACGTTGAAGCGTAAGTAGAGGTGGCCCAATAGAAACCGAGCGGCTTGGTCTTTACGCCGGGGAAGAACTCCTTATCGAACCAGCAAAGGTCTTTAAAGGAAACGTCTATCAGTGTAGCTATTTCCCTGATGTTTGGTAGTCGCCAATCCGAATGGCCGCCCAAACTCATTTCGACGCAATACTTCATTGCGTCGTTCCAGTTCAGTTCGGGTGTCTCATCTTTCATCCACATAAGGCCTGAGTTAAGGTCCGTTACTGTGCCGTCGCCGTTGTTTTTAAAAGAGCGCATGGCGGGATCGCCGAAAGCTCTGTTGTATCCGCCGCGCACGACGCGAATCGCATGCCGGTTGTTTTGCGGGTAACATATTCCGCATCCGATCGCGAAATAGATTCCCCAGATCAAATTTTTATTCGGGCCGTAGGAATCTTTTGACCAATAAAATTCAGGCGGACAGTCATTGTCAAATGCGTCCATGATTGACGGCGAATACTTGCCGTAATCCACGATCGAGCGGAGCTCTTCCCTGTTTGGCAAACGCCAATCGGAAAATCCTCCGTATGCCGCGTCGTTCATTTTTACCACATAATCTTCGACGCGGGTCCATGGCAGTTTGCTGCCTGCGAAATTGACGTCATTCGGATCGGGCGACTTGACCTCCCATATCAGGCCGGTATTGTCGTCCATGACCATGCGCAAGCCGGATTTCCAAGACGCTTCGGCGTTGAGCGGCTCGCCTTTGATATTGAGTTTCGTTCCGGTGAGAGGAGTGGTTATGATTGTTCCGTCCTGACCAAAGAAGGGTTCGCCTTTTTTCGGGTCGGGTATGGCAGATCCTTCGTCATTGTAGCATTCTTTTTGTCCGCTGTGGGCCAGTATAAAAGGTTTTTTCTCCGCCGGCTTGTCCAGGTTGCGAACGGCCCGGAAGAGGAGCGGCGCGTCTTTGCTTGCGTAATATCCGTCGTATCCGAAGCAGAAATTTGTGACCCACACATAGAATTTTTCGTAAGGTGTGGACGAGAAGTAGTGAAGGAGGGGCGGCTGCAAGCCGTTGGCCGGGAACATCTTTTTGAAATACCACCATCCGTTGTCGTAGTCCAGGTTGAGTATTGTATTCAGCTCCTTGATATTGGGAAGGCGCCAGTCCGAATAGCCGGCGAGACGCATATCGCGGCATTTTTCCAGGGCGTCAAACCAGTTTGTGCGCTCATTTTCACCCTTTTGCCACATCAGTCTTGTCACGTTGTCTGTTATTGTTCCGTCGCCGTTGTCTGTGAATCTTGAATGATCCGGCTCTCCGAATTTCTTGTCGTATCCGCTGCGCACTGCTCTGACATATTGCAGGGCGGCTTTGCCGGATGCTGTTGCGCTGCCAAGTCCGAAGAATATGACCCAGCCGAAATATGGCTGCATCTCATACGTGTTTTTCGTCCAGTAAAAGTCTGTTTTGGTGTTAGGGA
>JAFGTH010000025.1 GCA_016934225.1 Lentisphaerota bacterium
ATGTGAGAGCAGGATTTTCAACGAGGTCGAATCGTGTTGGAGTGTATTCGCTGAGTAAAGGGAATAGAAGGAGAATAATTTTGAACGTTTTAGACGAGAAAAGGCGCTAACAAAGCATTGGTACTGACCGTTCCCGCGCGCCGTAATTTTGGCATACTTGCCCGCCCTAAACGTTTCGGTGGTTGTTGAGGCGTTGTTCTGCCGCACACGGCGCGGGATCGGCGGCACAACGCAGGCGTTCGGCGTTTTCCAGCGATATTCGCAACAATAAAAGAGGTGTCAAAATATACACCGTATAACGAAAACGGCCTCGAAGCAGAGAAGCAGAGTATATGATGTGTAAACCATGAAGGTGATCGGTGTTTCAACAGAGCGCGAGGACGGCGAGAAATTTACCGAATCATAGCGAAGATCCTCTGCGGTACAAGACATTGCTCAGTACTATTCAGCACTATCACCACGTCAGAGGAGATCTCTGAGAGGATGGGACATGAGCGTATATCCGTAGACGTTTCTTTGACAATATCCTCAACAATCGCCATACTCCCTCGCTGCATACTCTCAAACAGATAAAAAAACAATAACGCTTGACAATAATAACACATCTCGTTATGCTGACGTATTATGATTCAACATTTTGCGTCAAAAGAAACGGAGAAGCTGTTTAATCGGGAGTCTTCACGGAAACTTCCGCAATCAATTCAACGTATTGCACGGAGAAAACTTGCCATACTCGATGCCGCGGAATCGTTGCAGGATGTACGGATTCCGCCGTCAAACCATCTGGAGAAACTGTCGGGAGACCGCGCACATCAGCACAGTATTCGCATTAACAAGCAATGGAGAATCTGTTTTGCCTGGCGAGACGGGCACAGCTATGAGGTTGAAATTACGGACTATCATTAAGAGAACACGACGTTATGATATAGTTATTGTTATGGATACAATAAAGATATGATAAGGATACAATAAGGAGAAATGATGATGAGTGTATCAAAACTATCGCCGATACATCCGGGAGAGATTCTGTTCGAAGAATTCTTAAAGCCATTACAGATTAGCCAGTATCGGGTCGCGAAAGACATTCATGTTCCTCCGCGAAGGATCAATGAAATTGTCCACGGCACACGATCGATAACGCCCGATACGGCCCTTCGACTTTCGCGATACTTTGGATTATCGGAACGTTTTTGGATGAACCTTCAGAGTCGCTATGATCTTGAAATGGCCAAAGATCGTTTAGCAGAACGGATTCAGGCAGAAGTCCATGTGTATGCGGCAGCATAAGGAACGCGTACGATTTTCATGCTATCAGCGGTGATCCATCGGCGGGGACGCCGAACAAAGCATTGGTGCTGACCATGCCCGCGCGCCGTAGTTTTAGCATACTTGCCCGCCATAAAGGTTTGGGCGATAGCTTCAGCGTCGTCCTGCCGGTCAGGGCGCTGGCATGGCCGCACAATGCAGGCGTTAGCCCTTTATGTGCAAGTACGATAAGTGCTTGTGACATAAAGGTGTATAACGCCAAATGTGAATGAACAACAATTATTTTATGGCGATAATCTTAAAATTTTGCGGGACTATATCGCCTCTGAATCCGTCGATCTAATCTACTTAGATCCACCATTCAATTCCAATCGAAGTTATAATGTCCTCTTTAAAGAGGAATCCGGGCAGGAGTCAGAATCACAATTGACCGCATTTGAAGATACGTGGCATTGGGATATGACCGCCGAATCAACCTATCATGAATTGATTACGGGCACAATTCCGGAGGTTTCAACAATGATTGGCGCGTTGCGCGAGTTCATCGGCACCAATCAAATGATGGCCTATCTTGTCATGATGACGGCGAGGCTGCTTGAACTTCATCGAGTACTGAAATCAACCGGGAGTCTCTATTTACATTGCGATCCGACCGCCAGTCATTATCTGAAAATTGCTCTCGATACCATCTTCGGCGTCGAGAATTTCCGGAATGAATTTGTGTGGAAACGCTCGTCTGCCCATAGTGATACGAAACAGGGAGCCAAACAAGCCGGACGCATTCATGATGTCATTTTTTTCTATACCAAAAGCCAGACCTGGACATGGAACCCGATTTATACCGAATACGATGACAATTATGTTCAACAAAACTATCGATATATTGACCCGATAAATGGTAGGAAATTTCGGGTAGATAACTTAACCGCCGCAAAACCCGGTGGCGATACCAGTTATGAATGGCGAGTCAAGCGAAAGATGAGCGGGATAACAGGATGGGAAGCGGACGTAACACAGGAATATACGACGCCAAAAGACGGATGGGAATATAAAGGGATTCCACCATATAAAAAACGCTTTTGGGCGTATTCGCAAGAAAACATGCGCGAATTTGCTCGTCAAGATCGGCTGTATTATTCAGAATCCGGGATGCCCAACTATAAACGGTATCTGGACGAAATGCCGGGAGTTCCATTACAAGATTTATGGACGGATATTTCCCCAATAAGCGCCCAGGCCGCTGAACGTCTCGGCTATCCAACACAAAAACCTGTGGCGTTGCTTGAACGTATTGTTCAGGCCAGCAGCCATGAAGGCGATTGTGTGCTCGACCCGTTTTGTGGATGTGGCACAACGATCCACGCTGCACAGAAACTCAATCGCCACTGGATTGGGATTGATATTACCCATCTGGCGATTGCCTTGCAAAAATATCGTCTGAAAGATGCGTTCAATCTTGTTGAGGGGAGCGATTATCACGTCATTGGTGAACCGGAAAGTCTGAGTTCTGCCAAGCAACTGGCGCAAGATGACCGCTATCAGTTTCAGTGGTGGGCACTCTCGCTCATTCAGGCGCAGCCAGTTGGCGGCGAAGCCGGGAGCAAGAAGGGCAAGAAAGGCAAAGATCGAGGCATCGATGGCATGATCACATTTCTTGATGATGCCAGGGCCAAACCGAAGCGTCTCATTGTTCAGGTCAAAAGTGGCAAAGTCAAGAGTGGTGACATCCGAGATTTGGTCGGAACCATCGAACGCGAAAATGCCCCAATAGGCGTCTTTATCACATTGGAAAGTCCATCAAAAGACATGAAGAAGGAAGCGGCAAGTGCTGGGTTCTATCATTCTCCAAATTGGAACAAAGACTATCCACGTATTCAAATATTAACGGTTGAAGAGTTGTTGGCAGGGGCAACCGTGCAGATGCCTCCAACCGCAAACACTTACAAAAAAGCGCAACGAGAACGGCAACAGCAAGGCGAACAGCAGCAATTATTGTAACAACCGTGTCGTTTTCCTTGACAACATGTCGGCGAGTCCATACGTTGCAAGTATGGTGCAGGAGGAGAGAGTAGGGCTAACAAACGCATGGTACTGACCTTTGGGACGCGCTGTAATTTTGACATAGTCCTCTCGCATAACGGCTTGGTGCTTATTCAGGGTTTGTTGCCCGTCGTTAGGGCGTCCCAAAGGCCGCACATGCGAGGCGTTAGCGCGCCTTGTAATATGAATGTATCATTTCGTCTATATGCTAGGAATCTTTTGGAATGAAAGGAGGCTTCACATGGATTCGGTCTATGAAAAGATTCTGGAATATGTCCAAGGATTAGAGATCATTGATACCCACGAACATTTGCCGTCCAACGAACATATCTGGCTGTCGACACGCCGAGAAGAGCACTATGATGTATTTAAAGAGTATCTGAGCCATTACTTTTCAGCAGATTTGGTGTCTGCCGGGCTGCCGCTTGACGACCTCACGCGAGTTCGTGACGCAGATCTGCCAGTGTTGCAGAAATGGGACATTGTTGAACCGGTTTGGAATGTGGCCCGACATACCGGCTATGGCCGCGCATTGGATCTGGCTGTGCGGGGCATCTATGGTCTTGATGGGATCTCACGAACGACGATCGAAGCGGTGAATGCGGCGTTCCTTGCGTCCCTGAAACCGGGACACTTTCGAAGGGTCTTGCACGATCTCTCGCACATTCGGGTCAGTCTGCTCGATGACGTTGAGGAGGGACTTGATAGCATCGAAGACTTCTTCAAGCCGGTCTTTCGACTGGATAGCTTTGTGCTTCCCGGCTCTCACGAAAAGATCCGATTTTTTGAAAGGTTGACTGGCATCCGCATGACGTCATTGGACGACTGGTGCGAATGCTGCCGGAATACGTTGGAGATGGTGCTTAGAAAAGGCGTGATCGCCTTAAAATGCGGGTTGGCGTACCACCGACCCTTACGATTCGAACGCACACCCCATGCGGCAGCCGAGGCTGAATTTCACGATTTTCTGACCGCCATTAAACCGCATGATGACCGGGCTCAAATTCCGGTATTAGGCGTGAATTGCCAAAATTATATGATGCACTATATTCTTGAACTGGCCAATCAGCGCGGGCTCGTGTACCAATTTCATACGGGTCTTCAAGAAGGCTTCGGAAACCATGTCGCGTGGACCGATCCCTCGCTGATGACCAATCTGTTTATGGAATATCCAGAGGTGCGCTTCGATCTCTTTCATCTCGGCTATCCGTTTCAGCAAAAAGTCTCGGCGCTGGCGAAAAATTTTGCGAATGTCTTCATTGATATGTGTTGGGCGCATATTATCTCGCCAACTGCCAGTATTGCCGCGTTGGTCGAATACCTTGATGCCGTGCCGTTCAATAAAATTAGTGCCTTTGGCGGCGATTATCTGTTTGTAGACGGTGTCTACGGGCATCAACAGCTTGCTCGCGAGAACGTCAGTAAAGCCTTGGCTATAAAAGTCCGCGACGGAGTGTTTGGCGTGGACCGCGCGAAAGAAATCGCGCACGCACTGTTCTATACCAACCCGGCCAGGCTTTTTCAGCTTGCATAATGCGTTGTCGGCACATCGTCCAAGAGACGTTGTAAAACGTAACACGTAAGGAGGAGAGTTCAACATAAAATAATATTCTGCAAGCAAAAGTCACGTAGAGGTTGTATACATAGCGGCGCTAACAAACGGTTGGTAACGACCCTAAAAGCGCGCCGCAATTTTCGCATAATTGCCCGCTATTAAAGTTTGAGTAGTTTTTCAGGCTGTGTACTTCCGGTCAGGGCGCTTTTCGGGCTTCACAACCGAAGCGTTA
>JAFGTH010000026.1 GCA_016934225.1 Lentisphaerota bacterium
TGCCAATCTGCCCGGGTTTTCCAGAACAATTCTGCCTGTTAGCGTGATTTTCTGTTCAAACAGCGCCAGTTCCTTTTCCTGTGTAAACCCTGTCTGCACGGTTGTGATACCGGCAAAGGAATTTTCCAATGTTCGCAGAATTTCGTCAATTGAATCACTGGCGCTAAAACATACCGTTACAGACCATGCGCATATTATAAACAAGATTGTTATAAGTATCGAGGACGGCAGTCGCGATTCGATCATTTCCGCTTTTCCCGTATGTCGGCGCCCTCCAAAGCGTCGGCCGACACTCCTCCTAAACTCCGCCAGACTTTTAGTTCGCCTTGAGCCAACACACTCCCATTTCTGCTAACGGTTCCTTTGATAATCACAAAATCTCCATATTCGGCGTATCGTGATATAGTGGACCGCAGAACTTCCCCAACGCGCGCATTCCCGAATATTTCAAGCCGCTTTGCGCCCAGAAGAAGACCCTGAATTTTGTTGGTATTGTGGCGATCTGTCCGAAAACCATGTAGCGTGGCAATAGCTTGCGCGATAATCTCAAGATAAGCTGATTCGTCCAAAAAACCGTTGCTGTCGACAAACGGACAATCAGCGCTTACCGTAAAATCAACCGTCGCATCCGAGCCGGATACTGCAATCAACGAATCCGCCAACTTCATTGGCGGATGTTGCGGAATCATGTCCGCCACATCCAACGGAAGGCTCTCAATTTCGCCAAGCCGCTCACGATTGCGCCAACACATCGGATCAGAAGCCAGGTAGTCGCCGGTTATCTGATATGCCGCTCCGCGGCATCCGTAACAATGATCGGCATTCTCACACTTCGCGCATGGCCCTTTTATGGTATGCCGATAATCCCGCAGGTCTTGTATTACTTCGCTGTCGGCAATGATATCCTTCAGTTTCCGTTTTCGCACATCGCCGACCGGAATTGTTACCCCAACACACGGCATCACGATACCATACGAATTAACCAAACAAGAGAACTGGTGACGCAAGCATCTGCTACCGACCAGCGGCGGCTGCGGATCCCAATCATGGCCAAACTCAATCCGATCTATTTCAGCTATCGTTTCAAAGAGTTCCTGAGTCTTTTTCAAATCAACGCTCAACCAGACATTATTCGTGGCTGATCCCTGTGGCGTAATCATTTCGAAGTACGGCTCTATGTTTTTTTTTCGTAACCATCGCCACATGTCCGGAAGTTCATCCACATTATCCCTACAAATGATAGTGCTTATACCGAGCAACTTCTCGTCAGAAGGATATCCCGCCGCGAGAAGGCTATTCAAAGCAGCTTCTATTATTTTATTCGCTCCTTTTCGTCCGGACAAAATATCCTGCAGTTTCTTGTCGAAGGTGTTCATCTTCATTACGACTTTCACCTTCAATGCAAATAATTCTTTTGCTGTCTCTGTTGTAAGCCTGCTGCCGTTTGTGAACAATTCCACCCTCGCGCCAAGATCCCGTATGTATCGCACCATCTCCATGAGATTAGGATAAATCATCGGCTCGCCGCCCAGAATGATGATTTTTTTCGCGCCCAGAGCGACCGCTTGAGCGATAACGTCTTTTAATTCTTCTTTTGTCAATTCCCCTTCGCGAGGCGTATGCTCCGGCACATAGCAATACGGGCATCTGAAATTACACTTCTGACTGAATTCAATTTCCATTGAAAGCAATCGTTTGTTCTTCACCGCCTGTTCAATTTCTTCCTGAGCGAACTCAAATCCGCTGCGATATTTCTCACAACATGTCACAGTCATTAATATTATCTCGCATCTATGAATCGAATCGGCTTCCTTGATTTAGCAGGATAGACAATTCGTCTAATTTCATTCTCATTATCCACCACAACTACCGGCTTCACGCGCAATCGAGCCTGCAGTTTTTCCGCAATTGTGCCCGAATCGGGCCCGTCTGCCGAAGGCAACACATGTACAATCAGTTTATCGGACAGTCTGTCATCTCCGGTGACTTCCAGGTAATACTCGACTATACCGCCCACTTCATCAAGAGCGGAATATACATCCTGAGGATACAATGAAGTGCCGCGCACCTTCATCATTTGCTGTTTTCGTCCGATAACAGGCCCAAGGCGGGGTGAAGTTCTTCCACACTTGCACTGGTCGGTCAGCAACGCGGCTATGTCACCTGTTTGAAAACGGATCAACGGCATCCCTTCAACCGACAGTGGCGTAACAACAACCTCGCCGGCTTCGCCGGCAGGAACCGGCATTCCTTGGTCGTTGAGTATTTCGACAATTGCCAGATCAGGGTGCAAATGTCCACCGCACTGAGCCGTACACTCACAAAAAGTAGTTACCGTTTCCGACGATGCGTACGTCGAGTAAACCTTTGCCTGCCACATAGTTTCCAGATCCGAACCAAGTTTCAACAATTGCATATTTTCATCTCTGACCGGTTCGCCAATGCACACAATTTTGGATACGGACGAACCGGTTGGGTCCTCGCGGTTGTCCGCCATATATAAAGCCAGCTTTCGCATAAAACTAGGCACGCAAACAACCGTCGTCGGCCGCATACGTTTGATTATCTCCATATGACTCTCCATCGTGCCATGGCCGTTTCTTATGGCCGCCGCCCCGATGTTCCGGATGCCCAGAAAATATGCCAGACCGGCAATAAAACACCTGTCCATCGTGCATGTAAGAAGCACCACATCGTCCGCAGTGATTCCACATGACGCAAATGATTTCTCCTCGTTATAGGCCAGTCGCACAAGATCCTGCTCCGTGTACATAATTCGGGTCGGAGATCCGGTTGTTCCGGATGACAAGACAATATCAACCACCCGTGAGGCCGGCACGCTTAAGAACTCATCGTTGTGCGCTCCAAGCTCGGCTTTTCCCGTCAAAGGCAACTCAACAAGATTCTCCAGCGTCAATTGTTCAGGTCTTACGTTCAAACCGGTAAATATTCGTTGGTAATACGGCGAATGTTCCATGCAGTAAGCAACATGTTTCCTCAGAAGTTCTTCCTGCACAGTCTTGGAATCTGCCGTTGATGCAAATTCAATATTCAGATATTTGCGAAATTTCATCATGTATCTTCATCCATTAGAAGTAATTCCGACTGGATTTCGTCGCGCACTTTTGCTTTCAATTGAAAAGCGTTAAGCATCTTATAATCTTCCCAATAGATTTCAGGCAATCTGTGTACTTTCACGATTCCCGGATGAAGAACAAGCGACCCCTTCATCGGTTTGTCTTCGTTTCCCGACATACATATGGGCACAATTATTGCGTGAGTCTGAATTGCAAACCGAAAAATGGAGCTATGGAAAGGGCCCATTTCTTTCCCCCCCGATCTTGTGCCTTCCGGAAAACTAATAACAGAAACCCCCTCCCGGTACA
>JAFGTH010000027.1 GCA_016934225.1 Lentisphaerota bacterium
ATATACCCCACTTTCTGCTGCGCCAATTGACAGTCAGCGGACCTTGAATAATCACCGGCGTACGCCAACCGCCATCACGATTCAATAAATCCGATTGGTGCCGAACGCGCAAACGCTGTCCAACATCATGCGCACGCGGCTTTGTCTCATTACCGGTTGCCCGGTAAATCATATTCACCATACGCGGTTGTGTCGGAGAAGGAGCTGACGGAAACGTGAAATCGGCATAACATCCTGTTTCGAATAAAACGCTTAATTCTTCATTCACACCGCACCAATCGCCGTCAGGCCCGGAATTGCAAAGAGCCCAATTGCCGTGAATAAATCCGTAACGAATTCCGCCGGCGGAGTCCGATCCGAGCAATCCATGTTTGCTCCGAAGCAGGTCTCGAAACTCGACAAGTTTCCGTCTCAGGCTGTCCTGAGTATCATCCCTGTGATGCAAATGAATTTCGACCTCTCCAAATCTTTTGCGGAAAAGATCCGACAGGTTCTCAACGCATTCAGACTCATATTGCTCACCTGGATAAAAAAATGTATGTTGAGGATGCTTGCCATCGGAATCGTTGAACTCAAGCGCTAATTTAGCGTATTGCTCAGTCCACTCGCGCACATTGCGCCGCGCCGTTTGCGTGTCTTCTCCATACCTGAACGGCTCAAAATGGTCCGCAATACAGAAAATTAAGTGAACGGGATTGGCAAGAATCCTCGGACGCGTTAAAACAGAACGCAGGTATCCAAGCAGCCATTTATCGGCAGATCGAATACGGCAAGACAGAGCCGCTGGACAAATGAATGGTACTGTCATTCCGAACAAAACAGGCAATAGCATGCGCTGCAGAACCGACCAAAATCTTTCTGGCTCCGGTTGCAAGTTTCCAATTTCAAGTTTCTTTCCCCTTGAACATCAGCCATGTCTTGAAGATCGGCTCTCGCGCACCAACCCACACTTTGCAACCCAAACTGTCCGCAAATTCCAACACAGCTCTTTTAACCTCGAAAACAGTGCCACGAATGGTTCCGTCAAGAAAATCATCACCGCATAAAACACCTTTAGCGCGGACCTTTGGATACCACAAATTAAGATCCTGTTTAACCGCTGCGTAGTGGTGCATCGCATCAATATAGACAAAATCAAGCGAGTCATCTTCCATATTGGAGGCTGCTTCTTCCGAAGTCATTCGCATAACTCTCGAGCGCTCACCAAATCCGCCTAGTCGCTTTATTGCGGTTTGATAACACTGATCATGTCTTTTTTGATCCACGTTTGAGATATCGGGATATTCTTCCCTTGGATACTCTTTCCATGGATCCACCGAATAAAGCAACTTCCCCTTCCAATGCTCAAGCAGGTACTTTGAAAATTCGCCTTCTCGAACACCTATTTCAGCCCCCGCTCCAATCAGTGCGCGAGCGTTCAATATGTAAGGCAACTCTTCGCGTTTTGCCAATACCGGCAAACCATACGCATAGGTTGCTCTCAATATCGTCTCTGCTATTCTTTTTAATGCCGGATGCATGGTTCAAAAACCGGAAAACTGAAAACTGAGACCGGAAATTGAGGCTATCGAAATTTGATGTTCGCCTCTCGTTTCGTCTTTCGATATTTCGCTACCTCGGCGTTCTGTCCCATATTCCTTCCAAATTACCCCTGCAAAATCTCAAAAAGCCGATAAAGAGCGCTGTTTGCATCGCTACAAAATGATCGCAAAGACACAAAAACCTCAGCGCTGCCGATCGAGGCTCGGTTCGATTTTTAACGAACCGCCCGACCGCCGCACACAACAAGCCCAACAGCGAACAAGCAATTATTATCAAGCTGATCATGCCTTCTGTTGAAACAGGCATTCCTTCGACAAATCGGCGCAGCGTCGAAATGGCGCGGAAAATGGACGCCGCAACCACAATGACAATCAAATGCGGAGTGAACCATCGAAGCGCCTTGTGAGACCAGAACATCCAGGCAAATTTGCCGTACCCTGGAAGCAAACACTTCCGACATAAACCCAGCGCCTGATAGTCGCCCGCTCCAATTCGAATACGACGCTTCCACTCGTCGCTTGCCGAAGGCAACGTCTCTTCGCCAACCGCAGCATGTTCATATATTACCCGTCCTCCTTGTTCTCTCACTTTCATACCAATCACAAAATCATCCACAATAGTATTGACAGGTATGTCTCTCCAAAACAGTTCGCGTCTTATAGCATATATTGCGCCGTTAACACCCAGGCATGAATCCAGCAAGCTTTCAAGAAATTTTAGACGATTTTCCCATCGCCAGTAAATACCTTCCGTCGTGGCGTTTCCGACAAGAATAAGGCGGCCACATACCGCTCCGATCTCCGGATCGTCGAAATGCTCAACCAGTTTGTTTAACGATTCCTGCCTGAACATTGTATTAGCATCGGTGAACACTAAAATGTCGGCGGAACTTGATTCGACCAGATCCTTGATTACAGCAACTTTGCCTCGCTGTCTGTCGAAAACACGGACAACAATATTCGGGTTTTTGACGGCAAAATCGCCGACGATATCCGCGGTTCGATCGGTACAGCCATCCAGCCCAATGAATATCTCAACGCCTGGCGCAGTGTCGCTCAAATTCCGCAATTTCTGTTCGATGATATTTTCTTCGTTGTGAGCCGCAAGAATAACAGAAATCGGCGCATTCGGAACATGACTTCCGCCAGGCTGCGCCGACTTTCGCCACGCAATAAGTGAAAGCATCCAAGGATAGACCAACCACGAATACGCCAATAGAAAAAGGCAAATAATTACGACCGGAAAAATCATAAACTCATAATTCAAACACGTAATTTTTTTCTCACGCAAACATCAGAATCACCGAGACCGATCATTTCATATCATTTTTCGCATACGCTCAAAACAATCCAAAGCTTTCTCGATAACCCGGTCCATGTTATAGTACTTGTAGTTGGCAAGACGGCCGATAAATGTAACACGTCTTTCCAGCCCTGCAAGTTCCTCGTACTTACGGTAAATTGCCGCAGCTTCGCCGGTCGGCACGGGATAATAAGGCTCCGCCCCGTCAGAATAATCCTGCGGATATTCTCGCACGATAGTAGTAACGTCACATTGCTGGCCAGTAATGTGTTTGGTTTCCACAATGCGCGTGAAGTCGTTGTCGTTCGGGTAATTAACCTGAACTGTCGGCTGCCAGAAACCTTTCTTTCCTGCAATCGCCTCTCGTTCAAAAAGCTCATTAGCATCGAATGATTGACGCGCAAATCTGAGAGACCTGTAAGGTAATTTTCCAAGCGCAAATTCATAGTATTCATCAGGCGAACCGGTATAAATCAAATGTTTGCAAAAGACTTTGGACTTCACATCTTCATACTCGGTTCCAAGCATTAGGTCCGCATTGCCCCCGCAAGCATTTATCATATTGTCGAATAAAACATGGTAACCATCTCTGGGCAACGCCTGGAAACGCTCCGATACGTATCCGTTATTCCTGTCCGTTCGAATACTTATGCGCCCGCACACTTCAGGATCAATATTGCGCGGATCTTCCCGCCACTGTTTCACGGTGTATCCCCTGTAAAACATTTCGTAGAATTCCGGCCCGGCCATTGCCAAAATGAGCTCTTCCGAATTGGCGGGTCTGTCTATTCGGATTCTGTGTTCATCGAGCCACGATTCAAATTCTTCCCTGGTGCTTGCCCTTCCAATGTACTGCTCGAAAGTGTTCAGATTTATCGGAAAATTCCAGTATTGTCCGCGGGTATAACTGCGAATCTCATAGTTAACCGGCAACCATTCGGTGAATTGAGAAAGATACGATTGCACACGCTCGGAGTCGGTTCGAAAGTAGTGTGGGCCATACGTATGAATGAGAACCCCGGCATCGTCATACTCATCATGCGCATTGCCGCCGATGTGACTTCTGCGGTCAATAATTAGGCATTTCTTGTCCAACTGCGTGGATATCCGTTCGGCAAGAACCAACCCCGCAAACCCCGCACCAACGATTATGAAATCATAGTTCAAAGCTGAAAGGTCAGATATGTAATTCTGAGGAGCACAGCGACGAAGAAACTCCTCTCGTTAATCCGCGTTCATCCGTGGTTCCATTCTCTCTCTCTTCCGCGTCCATCCGCGTCCATCTGCGTTCATCTGCGGTTCCATTCTCTCTCTCATCCGCGTCCATC
>JAFGTH010000028.1 GCA_016934225.1 Lentisphaerota bacterium
AAGACCTGATTTCTTCATTGGATGGATCGGGAATGCCGACACATTGCATCTCGATCAGTTTGGTGATTTTCATATCAGTGGCTATTTGTTCACGCAAATCGGATTCAGAAAATCCTTGATGGCTCAACAGATCCTGAAAATTGGCGCCAGGAGGAATTTTGGCCTTTATGCTTTCAATAGCGCCATTGATATCCTCGTCCGAAACCGTTACCTTGCGCGCATCGGCTTCGCGGGTAAGAACGGTGATTGCTATAAATGAGTCTATTACGTTCTGCCGCAGTGCAGTTCTTGCCTGCGATCGTTGTTCGTCCGGGAGCTGGTGCATGCCCTGTGAAATCATGACTCGGTCTATTTGCGCATTGCATTCGCCCTCAGTCATCTTCTTGCCGTTGACTTCGACAACGGTTGCTGCAGGATCCGCGTACGAATTGGCATCGGAGCCGATGTCCACAATGGGCGCTATGTCTGACGACTGGACATCAATTTGTGCCACATCTGTTTTTTTCCCACAACCAATTACCAGAATAGGCAGCGTTAACGCTGTTAAAAGAACTGTGTATGGGCGAAAAGATATCATGCCAACTCTCCTGTTTCGTTATGTTGCGCTTAGCTTGTTTCTATGGACCGCTTGATTCGGATACAAACGGACTTTACGACTCTAAGCATACTTTTCTCACATAGCAAGACAGATTCATGCTTTGTTTGGGCTTTGGTTGTTCGGCTCCTGATTTCCTCACAAAAAATTAACGTTATTGTTGCAGTCTTGCGCTTGACTGGCGCGCGAAAACAGCAACAATAATGATTATGCAATATTCCTTAGCAACCGAGCTGTTATTGAATGGTGAACCCAGTGTGAGAAATCAATGAAAGGCATGAAAGAGGGAATGAGACTGCGATTTTTAGTTGGGCTTGGTCTGGCGTCAGGATTATTCACAGCCGCAGGTTGCGTCACGAATATTAGAGAAGCGGAGTCTTCGCCGAAAGGTCCGTCGGAGCCGTTTTCGAATTTTCGAACCATTCGGTTAAAACACGTAACGATCGGCGAGGCATATGTAAGCAAATCCGCGAATCGGAATGCCGCCAAAAAAATTGACAAAGTGCTGTTTAAGGAAATGAAGCGTTTGTTTCCTAATAAGCTACAAGACGTTGATACGGACGGAGCAGAAAAAAAATCGTTTACAAATTGTATTACGGTTGAACCGGTAATTGAAGAAATCAAATTAAAGAATCATGGACTTCGTTTGATACTTCGTTCTTTTGCAGGTTATTCCGAGGTACTGATGAAGGTAACATTCAGGGATGAAAAAGACTTCGTTATAGCTAAGCCGGAATTCTATCGGAACTCTTCCGCTTTTGAAGGCACATACAGCTCCATTGATAACGCCATGTTGACTGAAATTGCCAGAGACATTGCCATGTATATAGCAGCTAACCAATAAATCTGAAAAGTATTCGGATTAGAAAATCGCCCGGGGTCTTTCAGTAATATCCGGATTAACCGAGCAGTTTGCGTTTCAGTTCGTAATATCGGCGTGTGTAACGTGCGCCCATCTGTGATTCGCGGTGGTCGAATCCGAATGCCCTGCGTTTAACGGCAAGGATAGGCGGAGCCTGTATACGTTTGGCCAGGCCTATTCCCTGATAAGCATTCCACCATCGTTCAAGATCGTGGATGAAAGATTCGTGATCGGGGAAAATATCCGCTATTTTGCCGTTGTAGCCCAAGTCTTTTTCCAAGGCGCCTTCCGCATATGCCACCAAGTTGTCTTCGGGTGTCGCTCTGTTCCAACGCTCGACCCAACTACGGAACAAGGCATCGTGGTATGGGTATATTAACGGATCGCCTTTGCCTTCATCAACGTTCTGCATATTACTCAGTTCTGCGGAAGGTGTTACTGTGAAACAACCTTGCGGAATGATTTCTTTGTCGAAAACGGAGCTGTTGATATATTGCGCCATCTCATAAACTTCTGTCTTCCACAAATCCGCGATATTTGCCAGATATCCGGCCAAATCTCCATAAAAAGTTGTATATCCAACCGTCACTTCCGATTTATTGGAATTACATGTGAAAACGCCGCCGAAAGCCGCTGCCACCGCAGCCAGGATTCGTGATGATCGGTCGCGGGCCTGGATGTTCTCTTGCGCGGGATTATTAAGAGACAAAACAAGTTCCAGGCCGCCGTTTGTGTTGCACACTTTGGCATTATGAATCTGTTGGCTTGTAACTGTCACGCCATCCTCTATGGGAATAACTGTATATCGGCATCCCAGGTTTGCCGCCAATCTCTGAGCCAAATCCTTCGTGGTTCTCGAATTGAACCGACTGGGCATGTTAACAAGCAGCAGGTTTGAAGGATCAAGCAGAGTTGCATAAATTGCCGCCACAACGGCAGAGTCAATACCGCCGGATACGCCGATAGCCACTTTTTCTGTTCCGCATAGCCTCATGAATTGTCCGGTGCCGTATTGGACGGCTTCGAATACTTCTGCGATTCCATCCGGCTGTTGTTCGACCGCTTCGCGAAAGGTTTTTCCGGACAGCGACACTTCAGCGGTCAGTGTGTCTTCATGAAAACGTTTTTTAAGCTGAACATATTTGCCGGTGGTATCGTATATGCATGATGATCCGTCGAACGTGTAGATAGTTTTGCCGTTGTTTTGAATGCCGACGTTATTGACATAAAGTATTGGGCATTTATACTGTGCCGCGCTGGTGGAGAAAACCCGGTTCCGCTTGCTGTTTTTATCCACAGTAAACGGCGAAGAACTGGCGTTTATCAAAAGATCGCAATTTTTCGATGCGAGTATGGCGAGCGGTTTTATGGCATAGTCGTTATCCCATGCGTCTTCGCACAGCATACATCCGATTCTGCCCAAATTGGTCGTAGTTGGGGAAATGAGATCATTTACGTTTTTGTTTTCTTCAATTGCAAACTGGCGCAGTCCGAAAAAGTGACGACTATCGTCAAACTCTCGGTAATTTGGCATCAGTGTCTTAATAACAAAGTCGTAAGGACTGGAATTGGGGCCGCGAAGCATACCATTCTCGGCAAGAAAGAGTGCGTTGTATTTGCGCACACGACCGTCCTCGTTTTTGCGATACCAATCAACGGCGACATTTCCGAAAACCATGACCAGGCGAGTTGATGCTGCAACCAGTTCGCGGGTACATTCCTCGCATTCGCGCAGGAACGCTTCGCGTTCCCATTCATCGCCGAGGATGTAACCTGGAACGGCCATTTCAGGGAATATAAGCAACTCAATTCCGTCTTTTCGGGCTGCGTCAGCATATTGGATCATGCGGTCGCAGTTCTCGTGCGGGCGTCCGGGCTGAACCAAAAGCTGAACGAGGCGTGTATTGATCGTTGTTTTTTTCATAAACCAGTTCAGATGTTACAAATCGTCCGCTTAGGTAGCAAGGGAACAAAGCCGGATTGTTATTTTTTCGGATCAGTTTGCATATTTCGCGGTCAAAGTATTGCTTAAGCAATACTTGAATTAATATTCCCTGCCGGCTGCAATTCGTTCCGCTTCGTATTCCTTTATGCGTTGTTGACGCGCTTTGAGCATTTCAGTGGCGCCGTTCTTTTCCATCCAATCCTTAAAATCAATGTCATTGAGCGATTTTTTAATGTCCGTTGAGCTTGATATATTTTGGGGCGCTTTACCTTTCGACGCCATGAATTTCCGGTATTCAATGATGAGTTTCTCGTCAATTTCTTTCCGCGCCTTGGCCTGTTGCTGCCTGTTTTTATGAAGGGCCACCATGTACTTGACGTAGTCGTCTTCATAACATATCGCGAGACCGGCCGGCGCGAGTTGATCTCGTGAAAGTGTTATTTGCGCATTGCCGCTCGATATGGATACTGACTGATCGTCTATGCTTTGCAAAATCCCGGTGCGTTTGGATTGATTTCTCATTACGAGGGTGATGGCAGAACCGGGCTGGGGCGGTTTGAATTTCTTGCGATACATTGCTGCGAGGTTGTTCTCGTCTGGTACAATGGGCGTTTCCGGATCGGGGGCGTAAGAGTTGTGGTTGGGTTCCTCGCTTGCCGGGGTGTTTGGGGTTGATTCCGCTGTCAATTCCTTACTGACTGCAACCGGACTGGTGCGCGAATTCTTCGCGGCTTTCAGAACCTTATCAATCAGTGGCTGCAACTTGCCGGTAAAATGTAATACCGCGACGCTGCCTGCCAGAGCAAAAAACAGGATCAGGCCGGGCAGGGGAGACGTGTTTCTCCGAGTTTTTGACATGTGCTTTCCTTGATTATATTGTGCCGGATTCAACTTATAACCGGAGCAAGTATAACTGTTTGCGTAGATATTGCAAAGCCAAGCTTATTTTCGAGGATCGGAATCAATCCTGCGAGGAATTTGCTTATAATCAGCTGCTGTTTTTATTGTCGTGTCGGCGGCATGATACAACATGTTGCCATACTGTGTTGACATCCAGGGACGCGAGACTCTCAGGTGTTTTCGATTCGGATCGGACGACACTCACATGCCTGCCGCGCGGAGCCCACAGATTCGGGTCGGTTGGACCGAAAATTGCTGTTACGGGTTTACCCAGCGCTGCGGCTATGTGTGTGACGCCGGAATCATTTCCCACATACAGGCTGCATGCCGACAGGCATTCGGCAAGTTCGATGAGAGAGCAATCGGATAGTATTCGAATTTTTTGAGGCAACCGCGTAAGTTCTTTCCGAATCGCATTATCGGCTTCCCCGAGCGCAAACACCGGCGCCCACCCGAACTCACGCTTGATACGCGCTCCGATTTCGAGGAATTTAGGCAGGGGCCAGTTTTTTCCGGGGCTACCGCTGCCCGGATGAATGAGCGCGACTTTAGGTCCGTATACAGACATTCTGGCCTGGCCACCGGCAACGTGTTCCGGGGATAATCGGATGTGTGCCTGTTCATTTCCCTTCGGGCGTATTCCCAATTCCTGTAAGGGCGCAAAAAGGTGGTCTATAGCATGCACGTCCTTAATCAATGGTGAGCAGGAGAGAACTTTCTTCGCTCCTGAAGCCAGCAGATTTGCCTTAACAGTGAGGGTTGGATCATAAAGATAGGACAATATGAATGCAAAAGATGCAATATGCTTTTTTTGTGCAGCGCTAATTTCAGGGTTATGTGAAAAGAGTCGCGCCATATCGGCGCGATCCAGAGAAACAACTTTATCAACCAACTTTTTTGCTTGTGCAAACTGAGCAATTCTTGGATAGCCAGCGAGTTCAATATACGCATGCGGCCATCGTTGTCGCAGCGCGTTGATCGCCGGCAGAGTAACGATGAAATCGCCTATGGCACCTCCCCTTAGAATAAAAAATCTTGGTTCTTGACTCATAATATTGATTCCAAGCGCCGGAGCCGACAAAAGGAATTTGAGTTTTAAAAACAGCGGAACAAATCAGTTAATAAATTTTGCAGATTAACAGCATGCATCAGAAAAACACTTGGCATAATGAGTAGATGCATTTTATGGAGCAAATCTTTTTTATTCTGTCTGAAATATCTGAACTGCTATCATCTGTGGGGTTACGGCAGTATCGGTGGCGGCGTTTACCGCGCATTGATTAATTCTCGTTTTTGCAGTTATGCGACAAGTGGTTACTAAAGCGAGGGATAATATTTTGAGGTTGAGAGCGAGAATCCTCAAGCAATATTGAGTTATTGAACGTTTGTTGCCGTAAGGAAGGGGTTTACTGGTATGAATTGTGCTATTTATAAGGAATGCTTTGCTGGTCGGCTTCGCCTGATGGGACAACAAGGCAAAAAGCATTGTCGGCTCCTTTATAGGGGGCGTGATATCGGTTCTACAATGGCCAAGCCGACCAGCTTATTGCTGACTTTGCAGTCTTGTTGGTTTTCGTTAGGGTCTGGTGGTTAAATCGAGTACAGGAAGTAGTATGGATGGCGGCGCCAGGGGGCATGATGAGAATACTGATTGTGGACGATGATGCTGATCTTATTGATGGAATCAAAGATTTTCTTGTAACGCAAGGCCATGATGTTGACTGTACATGTGATGCAGAGACGGGTGTAGCAATGGTTGCCCGAACCCAATATGATTTTGTTCTTATTGACTACAAGATGCCTGACAAAAACGGCGCTTGGTTCATGCAAAACGCCAAACTGAGCAATGGGACCAAGTCAATATTGATAACAGCGTTTGTGAACCGATCCGTCATTGATGAGATGTTCCGGTTGGGGGTATCGGGATATTTGATCAAGCCGTTTGATACTGATGAACTTATTCGGCATTTGGCTTTCCATTCAGAGAATACTCAATACAAATCTATAGCGATGTAGTTTATCGTCAGGTTTGCGGCAAATTCTTCTCCTGTATGCGGATTCGGAATTCCGTATTGTCAAAAACGGGCTGGTTTTGATCTTTATTTGTGTTGATGGCTTGTGTTTTTTATTTGTATTTTACGCTAACTGCAGCATAGAAAGGGTTTCGCACATGAATCGTGTAAATCGTATTCGCAAGTATATTATTTTATTGGCATGTTTTTTGTTGATTGCGGTCGCTTCGCATGCGAAACAGCATTGGAAATTGGTATCGCGTCTTCAGGCTGGAGGCGGCGCAAAAGAGGTGCCGTTCAGCATGACTATTTCGCAAATACGAATTCTCTGCGTTAAAAACTCTGTTATCCTGAATACCGTGGTTGTTAGAGAAGAGACGAAAAAAGATGCTCGGCAAGTTGTTCGTACGCTTGGCAAGGGAGAGGAGATTGTTCTTGATCTGGACAGGCCGACGCAGGTAACGGGGTTGCGCATAAGCGATGGGCTGGAAGGCGAATATGAGGTTTATGTAAAAAAAGCAAAAGACACCGCAATGTCAAAAATTGTGAACGAAGACAAATGGCAACTTGTCTCAGAGGTTTATACAGGTAAAGGAGTAACGGAGATTGAGGTTGGGCGGCGGATTTCGAGCGTAAAAATTTGTTGTATTAAAGGATTTGTTGTCATTAATACGGTTGTTGTACGCGAGGGCGACAAGAAAATGGCAATTCCCGTCACAACCAGATTCGAGAAGAACCAGGAACATATCATCAACCTGAATGATGTCAGGAATGTGACAAGTCTGCGCATAAGTGATGACGGAAGAGGGGAGTACGCAGTCTATATTCGGTGACGTTGTGTGCTGTTATGTGTGGGAAATGTCCCGGGCCGCGGATATTTTTTATTCTTTTTCCGTATCAGCGATAGTGGTGGCGACGGTTTGCAGGTGATCCACAACGCTTTCCAGATTGACGATTAGAATTGTGAACACAATGCCGGCTACAACAGTACAATGACCGTTCCGGAGCCTGTCTGTGTGTCTGCGCAGCGCTTCGCGTTTCGCGTTGTTGAAATCGTTCGTGAGTGTGGGCAGCCTGTCGGTGCAGGTGTGTTTGGTTTTGTCCAACAACGTTACGGCGAGATTGCCGATTTGTTCTGTGACCCGAAGGACAGCGAGTATATCGTTTGTGGCATCCTCTCCGAATCTTCCGCATTTACTTCCATAAACCTGGCTAAGCTCGACAATGTTTTCGGCATGGTCGCCGATTCGTTCGACATTGTTCATGACATTGAGAAGTAATGCCGGCCGCCCTGAAAGCGATGTTGGGGCCGCTCCGCTGAAAGCGTCGAGCAGATATGCCGCAACCATATTATAAAGATTGTCAATGATCTTCTCTTGTTTCAATATCCGCTCTTGTGTTATTTCATCTTTCGTCAGCAGGCTCTCAACCGCATCGTGTATCATTGACATTCCTGTTCCACACATTCGACTGATTTCGCGCTGCACATTGGCGAGCGCTTTTTCCGGTTCTTCGGCATCTTGCGGGCTGAGAAATTCCGGAGCGGCTGAAAGAGGGTCGTTGCCCGGGAGAATTCTTATGACAAGTCGTCCGAATGGATGCACAAACGGCAGGATGAGAAGCACATTGACGGTTTTGATGATAAAATGTGCATTTGCAATCTGGTGCGGTAACGAATTTGCAGTCATTGGCACCAACGCCAGGTAAAATCTGTACAGAAGCATGGTGATTACCACGCTTATGAGATTGAACAGTAGATGTGCTA
>JAFGTH010000029.1 GCA_016934225.1 Lentisphaerota bacterium
ATCCACGGTCGAACGCGATGACTGAATTTCTTTCGTTGAGCGTACCTGCATCTTAACTGAGCGCGACAGCGCCCGCAGATCTCTGTCAACAACCGATAATTCTTGTTGAACCTTCTTGAGCTGCTTATTTAAAGCGGTATTTCGTCCTGTAAAGAGGCTCATGTTTCAAACTGCCATTTGTTTTGAAATTCCGGCATACTGCTGTATTATATTAAGACTCAATACTCGCCTTCGCCTACCAAGGCAAAGCGCCTTGAAAAAACATCCATAGTACAAACAGCACCGCAAAAAACAGCATTATCGGCAAGCTAACCGCAAATCCCATATACAACCACGACCCGAACCCTCTTCTAATATATTGCAGGCCGCTTTCGTCTGTCGAAACTCCGGATCTGTTGACAGAAACAGTCTTATGCCAACTCGCCGCTTCTATTCTTGCCAGAGCCTTCTTATGCACCTTTCGCGCGTCATCAACAAGCACCAGGGCTTTGTCCAGCTCTATATTAAAATTCTCATCGGTCCAGGAATCTTCGTTAATGGCATCCAGCTCGGCAAGAGTGTCCTTGAGCCGAGCGGTCATGATGGATAAGAGTTCGGCCATACGCGTTGCCTGAATTTCCTCTTTCTCTATCTCCGTAATGCTCTGCCGAATCTTTTCTCTCATCTCCTTGCGGCCGTCTTCGTAATTTCTCTGCTTGCGAGCCGTTTCCTCGAGCCGACTCCGCTCCCGCTCCAACATTTCCTGGCGAAGACGCAACTCCTCTATCTCACTTGCGGCATGAGACATCTGACCGACCATTTCCTCTTTTTGTCTGGCCATCTGGCCGACAACTCCATCCGAACGAACTTTTTCACCCTCTTTCTCCTTGGATTTGCCGAACGATCTGCTTGATCGTGCAAGGTCTCCGTCTGAAAAATCGGTAGCCATGACAGAATCTCCTTTCTTGTGCGACAGCGCCGTCCGCCGTTTTAGTCGCTCAGATGTATTGCGGACAGTTTTCTTCTGAGTTCTTCGTTTTCTTGCTCCAGTAATTCTATGCGCCGCATACTTGCGTCCCTTACGCTTGCCCAGTCAATAGACATATCGCCGGACCCACTTTCCAACGTTCGCGCCTGCCGATCGCGGTTCGGATGTAAAATTGCGCCGGCAAACAGTTGTTTGGCTATCCGAACCCTGTTCTCTATCATTTCCTTCTTTTCCGTTTTTGGACGCAATTCCAGATAACGCTCATAATGATATAATGCACGCAAATAGTCTTTACTGTAATCATGAAGCAAAATGGCGAGATCAAGATGCGCACGCGCCAGTTTTGGCTGTGCGTTCACGATTTCTTTGTAAATAGCAATGGCGTTGTCAATCTTTCCCTCTTCTTTACGTGCCCGCGCTTCGGCCATAACCGAATCATTGTTTTCAGCCATATCGGAAGACGCAACACTACGGGAACAACCGCCCGCCATGCAAAATATGATCATACCGGCGCTAAGATGGAAAATAAACGATCGCAGATCAGCATATGTACATAGATTACTCATAAAACCAACCACGCAATCTGACCGTGCCGTTATTTTCTCCTTTTCGTAGCGCCGTTCTTCTTTTGATCTGTGCTTGTCCGTGCCTGCGAACTTTCGAAATGTCTCTAATCTCAGAAGGGGCAATCATTGAAACAACAATATCAAACCATTCTCCCGCCTTGGTCGGCTCATCAGTTCCAAGGTCAAAAACACCTCTTGCAATCACGCTCAATGAAGATTCCTTAGTCTGCTGCCCAGCTACATTGGCAAGATAATTAAAAGGAACCGCCCACAGGCGGCCCGCAATCACACTGTCCGATGCCGCAATTAATTCCGATGCCGCCAGCTTATTGACGGCTGATCCGGCAAACGACATGAATTCGGCTGCATGCCCCTTGGACACGCGCTCGCTCACGCTGATTTCTATACCAAGCCGGCCCTCAACCGTTTCCTTAAAAAGCACTCGCTCGCACCATGCCTTGCTCGTCCAGTCGGCTTTGCCGCACGACAACTCAACCGTTCTGAGCGCAATCCGTTCAGCAATCAGAGGACGCGGCCAAATCAATCTAGCCGTGATCAAGTGATCCCCAACCCCCCTGCGGCCACCAACTTGACTTAAATCAACTTCATCCAGAGTTAGTTCCAATAGTCGTCGTTTATACCGAATTGATCCTTTCGGCGGCATAAATCCTCCCTTGCCAGCGGCAAATACTCATCAATTTGCCCTGGATACAAATGTTTGCTTAACCTTGCAGAAAAAACACTTGCGTGTCAAATCACAACACTTCACTATCCTTGCGGTGTCTAATCTGCAATGCAAGAATGAAAATATGGAATAAGAAATGAATCGAATATCAAAGGATTTGTTGGCCGTTCTGGCATGCCCTAAATGCAAATCTCCTGTTATCGAGACCGACAATTCAATCAAATGCACCAACCCGCTTTGCGGACTCGTATATCCAGTGCGTGAAGGCATTCCGATAATGCTTATCGAAGAAGCAACGCAACCACATGACAAATGACAGAGAAATCTGACTCTCTTAACGATTCTCCTGATACCATATGGGATTCCGCGCGCCGACAGATCGGCAACGGTTTGCTCAGCGTTGTAATGCCCGCGTATAACCTCGGGCACACCATCGCCGATAATATTCAGCGCGTCCACGCTTTACTTAATAACCATGTGCCTTTCGAAATAGTCGTGATAAACGATGGAAGCACCGATCTGACGGCTCTTGAACTCGCCGCTGCAGCAAGCAGAAACCCTTCGCTGCTCATTGTCAATCTTGCCCACAACATCGGCAAAGGCGGCGCCCTGAAAAGAGGATTCGAGGCATCGCAGGGAAGCCATATCCTCTTTTTGGATGCGGATATGGATCTGCCGCCCGAACAAATGTCCGGTTTCTTTAAGATCATGGAAGACGAAAATGCAGACGTGGTGATCGGTTCTAAACGTCATCCGGATTCCGTGCTCGAATATCCAATGATTCGCAAACTCGCCAGCGCAGTTTACTTTGGTCTTGTGAAATTATTGGTCGGATTGCCGATTCACGATACGCAAACAGGCATCAAGTTGTTCAAACGCTCGGCATTGGAGTGGGCAATGCCGCGTATGTTGGTTAAGCGTTTCGCATTTGATTTGGAACTACTGGCAATCATCCATGAAAAGAACTTTCGAGTAGCCGAGGCTCCAGTCACTTTAGAATTCCATGCGCGTTGGGGTTCAATGCGTGTATCCAGCGTTAAACAAGTAATGACGGATACGCTCGGTATCTTTTACCGTTTGCGGTTGTTGCGCTATTATCAATCAATACCTGACGCAAAGATGCCATCCCCGCCGCCCATGGTATCCGTAATCATTGCATATCCCGCGCCAACTTCATATCTGGACGAGTGTTTGAAAGGAGTTCAAAGTCAAACTTACAAGAACTACGAAATTATTCTCTTGCCTGACGAAAACTCGAATATGCGTTGGCCCGCCTGCGTACGCGAGATTGCAACAGGCAAGTTGCGGCCAGCCGAAAAACGCAATATAGGCCTGAGTCAAGCCCATGGTTCGATCATTGCCTTTCTCGACGACGATGCCTCGCCTTTAGACGATTGGCTGCAACAGGCATTGGTGCATTTCTCAGACAGTTCCATCGCAGCAGTAGGAGGTCCTGCAACAACTCCGGGCAATGATCCTTATATGGCTCGGCTCGGCGGCCGTGTGCTAATAAATCATCTTGTCAGCGGGAAATACCGGTATAGATACGAGCCGGAGCGCGTAAGAGAAATAGATGATTATCCAAGCTGTAATTTACTGGTTCGTGCAAGTATCATGAAAGAACTCGACGGTTTTCGCACCGACTACTGGCCCGGCGAAGATACCATTCTGTGCTCAGAGATCGTTCACAAATTGCGTTACAGGATTCTCTATGATCCGCGAGTTGTGGTTCATCACCATCGAAGAAAACTGTTTTTACCACATTTAAGACAAATTGGCAGATATGCCTTGCACAGGGGACATTTTGCGCGGCGCTTTCCTGCAACATCCAGACGATTGTCGTACTTCATTCCGACATTGCTCGTGTTGGGTCTTATTCTTGGCGGTGCGGCATCCCTATTCTGCAACCCGTGCCGTATTCTGTATCTATCCGCCGTGGCAATTTACTGCACTGCAACCTTTCTGTCGTGCTTCACCAGAAGATTGGACGTCTGGCTTCTGACATGGTTTGGCGTCATGCTGACTCATATCACTTATGGATCCCGGTACCTGGTCGGCCTGCTTTCAACAAAAATACCCGGTTCAAGGAAACCATTTGACCATGCATCGGAAAATCTTGACTACAACAAGAGTACAGGAGAAAGCAATTATTAACGCATTCAACACAATAATTTCCTTGAATGATCTCGTTTATCCTTTGCCCCTGCACTTTCAACGCTCAACTTTTAACATTGGACTTAATCAATGAAAGTAATGGTTGGATATCCGCCGATTGAATCGGACAAGGGCGTACCCCTGCTCTCGCAGAATCGCCAATTCCAATGGTTTAACAAACCAACGTATATTTACCCGATGGTACCCGCGTATGCAGCGACCATGGCAAAACTACACGGACACGAAACAGCTTGGGCGGATGGAATTGCAGAAAATTGGTCGTTCGAACGGTTCGTATCGGAGTACAAATCGTTTGCGCCAGACTTGATTCTAATAGAAGCAAAAACCCCAATAATCAAATACTATTGGAACGCCATACGTATACTGAAAAAAACGCGACCAGAATGCCTCATCGCGGTCTGCGGCGATCATGTAACCGCACTACCGGAAGAAACGCTTCGGAACAGTTCGGCCGATTACGTGCTCACGGGCGGCGACTACGACTTCTTGCTTATAGATCTTCTCAAGCATTTGAACAATTCTCGCTCTTCTATCGCAACGTCCGATGTTAGCAGTTCCTTCACATCCCTGCCCGAAAAAAATCAGGGCATCCCCGCCGGTATCTACTACCGAGATGGCGACAATATCGCAAGCACCGGACCATTTGAGTTGAATCATAACCTCAACGAATTAC
>JAFGTH010000030.1 GCA_016934225.1 Lentisphaerota bacterium
CATCAGTCTATGACTTCCAGATAATCCTGATCTACATCAACAGCGATTGCCTGGCCGATCATCTCCACGTTTAGTCGAACCTTGGACTGCTTCTTGAGAGCCCAGATTACGCCCTCGATTCCCATGAACGGACCCGCCTTGATACGGACCCTGCGTCCTTTCTGAAGCGCTGCACATGAACCAAGAGTTGGATCAATTCGCAGTGCTCTGCGTATCTGAGATAGTTGATGTAACAGAAACCTCTGGCTGGACGGCTCCAAAATCCTATGCACATTTCTGGTTCTGAGCAGATAATCACGACTTTGTTCATCCAGAGCGACGAAGAAATATCCGGGGAAAATTGGTTTGAACACCGTGACCTTGCGGCGTTGGTAGATCTTTGTTTCCTTGCGCAGAGGCAGGTAGTACTTCATCCCAAGCACATCGCAGTGCTCTGCTATTCGTTTCTCAGTTCTCGGACGCAGGTATAGAACATTCCATCCCATAATTTAAAGAATAGCGGTTTTTTGTGTCGAACGCAAGGTTGCGCGGCAAAACGAAAGTGTTGAATACAAACCGGAAAGAAGACACAAGTTTCAACGTTAAAGAGGAGAAAGCATGGGTTTATCAATGTTACAGGTAAAGTTCAGTGGCAGACGTGGAGGGTTTTTCGGATCTGCGTCAAATTTTAACTCCGAGCAGAGGTTTAAACAATAAAGCGGACGCAAACGAGCTGGCAAAGAAAACAAGCAGCCATGAGCTTGATCCGCCAAAACCGTTCAGACGATTTGAATAATCAATGGAAACCGACAATAAATTTGATTTGCCAACTGTGCCTTCGTATGGATTCAGGAGTATATGCCACCAATGACGTCCTGGTTTAGTTACACTGACACGCATCGGCCATTGGCCCACCGCAAATTCTTTGCTTGTCGTGTGCTGTCCGATTCGCAGGATCGCTTCGTGGTAACCCGTGGACCTCGCTTCGATTTGCCAGATAATCTGCTGTTTGCTTGGGATATGGATCGGGCCGGCAACAACATGCGCGCCGGTTATGGCGATGATCTCGGATTCCGGCAAAGGCGTTTCCGGTTCGGCATCTATGGTTGCGACGATGAGCGCGCGTTCTCCGGGCTGCAATGGTTGCCATTGATACCATAATGCCATTTGCGACAACAATAGTATGAGCGGTAGCGTCATAATCAGGAGAGGCAAAAGAGAATAAATCATTGTAAGCAGGGCAAGCATAATCACATTCAATTGAGATCTTAAAACAGTGGCAATGTTGTTTTTGAAAAGCCTGATACCCAATATATTAGCTGTTATACGATCTCTCGCGCGCCCGATCGCCTTCTGATTTGACGCGTATTTGAATATCACAAGTATCAACACGCCGACGGGAATGGCGATTATTGTATTCGATAGCCACGGCGACAAACGTGCAATCGGAACGGACAATATGCGTCCGGCCGCATTACCTAACACATTTAACCACAAGGCGAAGTCGGCAAGAACGCATGTCATTCGATATACCCCAGACCGCGAAGCCGTTTGGCCACTTCTTCTTCAGACAGATCCGGTTCCTGACGGACGAGTTCTTTCTCGATAAGATGCGCCACGAACTCCTCAACGTCGGTGTAGCCGGCATTCTCTGCTGCGGATTTGGCGCGCTCAAGCAAGTCAGTATCTATTTTTATCTTAGCCATATAATTCTCCGCTCACTGTGGCACGGCTATTTGTGTTCATCCACGCAAGTTGTATTTCAGGTAAGAGGCTCATTTTCGTCTGAAATATCATGTTTGTTTTTTTCACGAAACGCTAGGGTTAAAAAATATTGCGTCCTTCCATACGAGCGGGTATCGGTAATCCGAATTCGGAAAGAATGGTCGGCCCAATATCCGTGAGCGAAGGATTATTTTGGGCGAGCGATCTGTTGCAGAACAAAATGCCGGATAATTGCGACGGATCGGCGCAGTGATCTGCCGACCATGCCGAATTATTATCCATGAGTACATTATTCGAGATTCCGCCAAGGCATGTGTCCCACGAAGCGCGGTAAGGCGTGTTGTAGCCGATAATGAGATCCGGGGTGGATTGCGGCGGCGCGCCTGGGTATATTTTATCTGTTCGATAAACTTTTTGAATGACCCTCTGTTTTCTGATGTCCTGTACTTTTTCGAGCTTGACGATCAATTCGTTCAGTAGGTTGTCGCGTTCTTCTCCGTCGGCGACAATTCCGTATTTTTCCCTTCCTCGCAGATTGAGGTACAAACTGTTTATGCCTAGTCCATAGGCGCGCGTGGAGGTCCAGTCCACATCCTGAAAGATTGATTCGGCGTATCCGGAAATAAGATATCCGTTGTCGCGCAGCCATGTGTTCAGGCTGAACTGTCTCTGGAACCTTGCAAAACCGTGATCGCTCATAACAATAATACTGGCTTGGTCTCCGTATTGTCGGTCAATATCCCCGACGACTCGGTCCAGTTTGCGGTAGAGATCTTTTAGAACTCCGAAGTATTTCTGAGCGTTTGCATGTGAACGAATCGGGTGTTTGTCTTTAGAATCCCACCAGAGCATATGTGATTGAAGATCAACGCTTGAAAAATAAAAGAACAGCAGACCGCTGTCGTAGTTTTCCTGAGCATATTGAAGCAGTTGAAGTCTCTCTTTCAGAACATAATTGGCTTGATCTACAAATTCATCGTCGGTAAACACGCCGTTTGACAGCGCTTTGTGATCCTCTTGAAACCCGGTTGTATAGAAGCGGCCGAGTTTATCGGATATATCACTTGTGAAATCCGCCGGTTCGGCGATTTGAACAGCCGGATCAGAAGGGTCAATATTGATTGGAGTTGCGTAGAGCCGGAAATTTGGTGCGACCTCTTGAAGATAGAAGCGGCACATGCCATTAACGCGTTTGTCCGGCAAGGGTCTTGGCATGGACAGTGCAAAACGCAACGGAGTCCAGTGGCTCCACTCTTTTTCGCGCAGCAGAATTCGCTTGCCAGGCAAATCTATAACAGCCGCACAGGCTTGTCTGTCGCGATGTACTTGAAACTCGATAAACGCTGGTTGTGTTTTGGACAAAAATTGGTCTTGAGGCCCAATCAGTTTAGCCGTGGCGGTATCGTTTTGGAAGGATAGCCGCGACCTTCTTCCGCCTTGTTCGTCCAAAGGACTCAACGGACCGTTTTCAGCGAAATGTTGATAAGTTCCGTATGTTCCGAGCATGTCAGGCGTTCCCATTCCGGACAGGCATTTATGGTTTCCCTTTATTGACGGGCTGGGCGGGTAGTTTGACGGCAAATCATAGAAAGCCGATTGTATTCCGGCCTCATCGAGATAATGCCAGAATGGAATGCCTCTTCGTTTGAGTATCGTGGTCGGCGATTTGTGATTGAAAGGCCAGAATTCCAACGGAACCTTATGATTGTCCCATGTCAGAGAACCCGTCCCGGGTACGGTTTCGGTGAGCGAAAAGACAGGTGCGCATTGCTTGGACGGGTCGCGATGAATGAAATCGAATATGCCATGTGACGCCGGGCCTGAGCCGTTGATAAAATTTGCCCAGGCGACAGGGCTTTGTGGCGGAGCGCTTGTGCCGAGCCGCCTGTAGCCGCCCATATCACGAAACTTCTTCAGAGAAGGCAATTGCCCGGCTTTCATCATAGTCTCGCACAGAGACGGATCCATGCCGTCAATTCCGATGACGACGATTTTTTTCTGTCTGACGCCTATGCGTGAATTGGCTTTTGCGTGAACCGACCGCGTTATTGTGCCGGCGGCGATGCCTGCTGCCGCCACGGCAGATCGCTTGAGAAATTCCCGCCTGTTTAATTTATATGTATAGCATTTCATGATCAATTTTCAGCAGTCGTATAGGGCAATTTACCGTCCGCATTATGCATCAGCATTGGCGCACCGTCCATGAATTTGGGTACAGCGACGCCGAACATGTCCAGCACTGTAGGCCCAATATCTTGCAATGAAGGCTTGTCCGTGTCTATTGCTCTATTGCAGATCATCACTCCTGGAACCAAAGATGGTTCTATGCAATGATCACCGCTCCACGCCTTGGTGTTGTCGCTGAAGACATGATTTGTGATTCGGCCTATGGCAGCGTCCCATGATACCCGGTATCCGCGATTATAACCGACTATCAGATCTGGCGCATTGTCTTTATAATATGGGCCGGAATAGATCTTATGACTGTCATGGACGGCTACAATAGGTTGCTCTTGATGTCCGGAATGTTTGAGTTCGCACAATTTCTCCGCGATTTCTCGGCGCAGTTCATCGGCTTCTGAACCTTGGCAGACGATGCCCAACTTTTCTCTTCCGAGTAAGTTGACAAAGATGCCGGCCAGCCCGAGCGCGTAAGCTCGGGTCCGAGACCAATCAACATCTCGCAAATACTTGCTGTCTGTTGTTTTCTTTTTGAAGGCAAGATAGCCGTTGTCGGCCAGCCATCGGTTCAGATCTATTCCATATCGAAACGGTGCGAAACCATGATCGGACATTACCATTAAAACGGTGCGATCATCATCGCACCGTTTCATCGCTTCTCCGACCACTTCATCCATGCGACCATAAACATCTTGTATCGCTTCTCGATCGCCTTTTAGCTTGACCGGAACGTTATTATTGGCCGGATGGTCTTTGTCAATCTGCCGCCAGAACATGTGCTGTATGCGATCGGTTCCGTCAAAGACACAGACGCAAAGACCGCTCTCGAGGTTAACGAGCGCATCTCGGAACATTCGAATGCGCTCTTGTTCTATCAAAGCGCATTGTTGAAGGAACTGATCGTCATTGATTACGTGTTCGTTGAGCGCGCCTGTGTCTTCTGCCAGTCCGAGTGTCGCAAAAGGGCCTTGTCGTTTGGCGAGATACGTTGCGTAAACTGCCGGATGCGAGATTGGCATCGCTGGTTTTAACGGATCAAGATTAACTGGAGTAACGTAGAGTCTGAATTCGTGTTCGGCGCTCAACAGTAAAAACCGGCATATGCCGTGAATTTTAACACCCGGCGCGAGCTTGAATCGTACATTCACCCATTCGGAATATTGATTCTTTCGAAGGATGATATTGTGGCCGTCTATCTTGAGCTGTGCTTTGGATTCTCCTTTCAGTTTGATAACAAAAGGAACCGTTACTGGCGCATTGTCGCGCACGAAAGAATTTGAGGGTCCTTGCAGGTATGTGGAGATTTTACCCGCTTCCACATTTACTCGGATGGCAATTCCGTTCGGATGCGCTTCATTATCAACCTCACCGGAGCAGTAGTATGAATATGTTCCTTGTGTTCCAAGCAGATCGGGTACGCACATTGCGGATAGTTGAAGTCCCTGTATCTTTTCTGGTGGAAAAGAAATCGGAACGCGCAGTATGTTGCTCGTGAATCCGTGTTCGCCTAGGACTTGCCAGAACGCTTTTCCTTTTCGAAGAAGCTGCACTTTGTTTCTGCCCAAAGGGAATTTGTATTTTCCGAGGCGAAGGGATCGTTTGCTCTCTACGATACGTGTCGAACTGAGAACGGGCAGGTAGGTATGTTTGTCCCTCGTCAGGAAGTCGAAGATATTGTGCTTGCCGGGGTTGGAGCCTGTTTGGAAGGACGACCAGGCTACCGGTGAAATGGGCGGTGTCGTGGTGGCGAGCGATTTCATGCATCCTTGCTCCTTGAGCCTGGCGATATTCGGTAGTTTCCCTTCCGTGATCATTGATTCGACCAGGTTCGGATCCATTCCGTCGAAACCGATTATGACAAAACGTTTGATGC
>JAFGTH010000031.1 GCA_016934225.1 Lentisphaerota bacterium
AACGATCGAAGGGCAACCTGTATTTGTGCATGCCGGTCCGTTTGCCAATATCGCTATAGGACAAAGTTCGATAATTGCGGATGATATCGGGATAAGGTTGGGCGATTATCTTGTAACCGAGAGTGGATTTGGGGCGGACATTGGATTTGAAAAATTCTGGAACCTGAAATGCAGATTTTCAGGGCTTGTCCCCAACGCAGTGGTTATCGTCGCAACCATACGTGCGCTTAAAATGCACGGTGGTGGCCCGACCGTTCGACCGGGAATCAAACTCGACGAAGTGTACACAAAAGAAAATCTTGCATTACTCGAAAAGGGTTGTTGCAACCTGGTTGCGCACATTGAGACCGTAAAAAAGAGCGGTGTGCGTCCGGTCGTATGTGTTAACAGTTTTCACACAGATACAAAAAACGAAATTGCGTTGGTTCGGAAGATTGCGGAGGCAAACGGCGCTCTCTGCGCGCTGTCTGAGCATTGGCTCAAGGGCGGCGAAGGCGCCGTCGAGTTGGCAGAGACAGTTGCGTCAGCATGTGAAGAGAAGAACAATTTCCATTTCTTGTACGATCTCAATCTGCCGCTTCGCAAACGGATTGAAATAATAGCGAGGGAAGTTTATGGCGCGGACGGAGTTTCGTATTCGGATGAAGCCGTTGACAAGATTCTTCAGATCGAATCCGATCCGACATGCTCCAAATTGGGCACATGCATGGTTAAAACTCATCTCAGCCTGTCTCATGACCCTGATTTGAAGGGAAGGCCTTCTGGTTGGGAGTTGCCGATTCGTGATGTGCTTGTCTACAAAGGCGCTGGTTTTCTTGTGCCGGTGGCGGGCGCCATTAAATTGATGCCCGGCACATGTTCGAATCCGGCTTTTAGAAACATTGACGTGGATGTGGAAACCGGGAAAGTGAAGGGGCTATTTTAGAACGTATTGCCGTCGAACGGTCTGGAGCCTTTAAATACGAGGAGAAAATGACAGCTAGAATTATAGACGGGAAAAAAATTGCCGAGGAAGTGCGCGCCGAAATTAAGACAAAAACAGAACAACTGGTTGCCGATAAAGGTGTTGTGCCGGGATTGGTCACAATACTCGTCGGCGAGAATCCGGCGTCAGTAAGTTACGTTACGGCCAAGCAGAAGGCCTCCAAAGAACTGGGTTTTCATTCCGTCCAAGACAGTCAGCCGGCTGGAATCAGCGAATCGGAGTTGTTGCAGCTTGTGGAGAAGTACAACAAGGATCCTGGAATACATGGTATCCTTGTTCAGCTTCCGCTGCCAAAACATATAGACGAAACAAAAGTTCTTTGCGCGATAGATCCCGACAAAGATGTGGACGGATTCCATCCGGTCAACGTCGGCAAATTGATGATAGGCGATGCAAAATTTCTTCCTTGCACACCGGCGGGGATTCAGCAGTTGCTCATACGTTCCGGGATCGAGACGGAAGGAGCGGAGGTGGTTGTTGTCGGCAGAAGCAACATTGTGGGCAAGCCGATAGCCAACATTTTGCTTCAGAAAGCAAAAGGCGCCAATGCGACAGTTACAATATGTCATACGCGCACCAGGGATATGGCCGCTCATACGCGCCGAGCCGATATATTGATAGTTGCCGCCGGCTTTCCGAACGCGATTACGGCCGATATGGTGAAAGACGGAGCGGTGGTGATAGATGTCGGCGTTAACAGAGTTGGAGAGAAACCAAGCGCAAAAACACCCGGCAAGATGATTGCCGTACTCAAGGGCGATGTTGACTTTGACGCCGTTAAGGAAAAAGCTTCGGCGATAACGCCGGTTCCAGGCGGTGTCGGGCCCATGACAATAACCATGTTGATGTACAGCACTTTGAAAAGCGCTCAGATAGCGGCAGGTTTACAGTAGAAAGGCGAAGCAATGAAGAAAGATTTTAAGGCTGCCTACAAGACTATTATGGACGACCATTTCCCGCCAGCATTAGAGATCAGTTTTGTGGACGGAAGCAAACGGCAGACTTTGATCTACGAGAAGGTATCGTGGTTGATCAGCGGAGTGGAGAAAGGATTGCGTTACGGCGAGAACCCTGGGCAGGAGGCCGCAGTCTACAAGTTAATCAACGGCAACCTGCAGTTGGGCGAGGTGCATTGTATTCAACCTGGTCAATATCTCGCTTCGGATGTGGAATTGCTCCAATCGGGCAAACATCCCGGCAAGACAAATATTACCGATGCCGATAATGCTCTCAATATACTGCGATACCTCGGCGAACGACCCGCGGTGTGCATAATGAAACATAATAACCCGTGCGGCGTTGCCGTGGCGAACTCGCTTGCCGAGGCGTACGACAAAGCCAATATGGCCGATCGGCTGGCGGCGTTCGGCGGTGCGATCGGATTGAATCGCGAGGTGGATGTTGAAACCGCCGATCTTATCGCAAAGAATTATGCTGAAGTGGTCGTCGCGCCCGAGTACGCCGATGGCGTGATGGATATATTCGCAAAGAAGAAGAACTTGCGCGTTATGCGTATCGGCAATATGAGCCGTTTGCGGGAATATGTAGGCAAGCGATTCGTTGATTTCAAGTCACTTATAGATGGTGGTATCGTCGCACAAATTTCGTTTGTTCCAGAAGCGCGAAAAAAGGAAGATCTTCTACCCGCTCAGGCAACTTACAAAGGCGTGGAATATAGGA
>JAFGTH010000032.1 GCA_016934225.1 Lentisphaerota bacterium
ACAGCGACCGTGTCCGTGCGCATTGTGCGGGCATCGTACGACAAAGTGCAAGTGTCCGGAGCGGTGAACAGGCCGGGTTTAATCAGGATTGGGGCTGGCGATAAAATATCGCTCAATGACGCTCTTTTACGGGCCGGCGGACTTAGACCATCTGCTCAAGGCGCAAAAGTGCGAATAGTCAAAGACGGGCTCCTGTCGGCAGTGGCCCTGTCTTTGCAAGGCGAGGAATACTCGCTGGTAACAGACGAAGGATTGCCGATTGTTCCAGACGTTTCGCTGGACAACAACGATGTCGCTTTTGTTTTTGCGAGTCAGCGTCAGGCACCGGATGTGGTTGGGGAAAAGGAGGTAACCGTCCTTGGCGAGGTAAGAAAAAGCGGTATTTACAGATTTTCCGGCTCTGAAGCATGCACAATGATGCATCTCATGTTCAAAATGGGCGGTCTTCCGCCTTATGCGAATAAAAAGGTTGTTGAGATACACAGGCAGGACGAAAATGGGGTTGAGTCTGTTTTGAAAATTAATGTGGAGGATCTCCTGGAGACCGGTAACCCGGCGCAGGATGTGCCTCTTGAAAATGGCGATCGGATAGTGGTGCGCAGGCGCAAGATTCACTTGTTTTAAGACGGAATATCGAACAAGTAATTTCGAGTGATGAAGCCGGAAGGAGAGGGAGAAAATGAAACCACGGAAGAGACGGGATTTTCATTGCGGAGCGCACGGACCCAAAGAAAAAGAAACCGCATATGAACGCTGATGAAGAGGGAAGGGAAGATACAACGGGCTGCATTGAATTCTTCAACCGGAAACGGCAACCTGTGATGGACAATTTTGAACTCTGAACCTGCGACTCTGAACTTATAGTTTCCAGCCATTGTTGAAGGCGACTGATTATGCCGACAGAAAACGAACAGAAAATTGATTTCAGGATCTACATAGGAATCATATTCTTTCGGTGGCAAATCATTGCCGTATGTTTTCTCTATTGTATGCTTGGCGGAATTCTGTACGTCAATCTCGCGACAAAAATCTATCTTTCTCAGTGCAAAGTGATGGTCTACAAAGAGAAAGACCTGGAAGTCAATCGAGAGCGGCCGTCTTCCCCTTGGGGTGCAATGGGAACGCACATTTATTTGCTGCAAAGCGCAAAGCTTAGGGATAGAGCCGCAGAACGATTATTCGCCAAATGGGGGAAACAGATGGGCGGGAAAGCAAGGATGATGCTTCCCGTGGTTGCGCGTTATGGACGCGGACTAAGCTCGACGTTGGATATCAATGTTAGATGCATTAACGGAGACTACGGCACGGAATTTCTGACGGTGCTTGTTGAGGAGTTGATATCAGAATCGTCCGCCATACAGCGGCAGGCGTCGGAATCGGTTGCGGAAATGCTGGAGGTGGAATTAACGCGTCTGGAAGATAAAATCAGAGTTGCGGAAGACGATTTGATTGAATATCAGCGGCTGAATGATATCGCGAGGGTTTCTGCCAGGAGTTCGATGGAAAGCCGATATCTGGGCGCCTTGGTATCGAGACGCAGTCAGTTAACGACCGAATTGATGCTTCTGGAGGCTCAAACCCCGGAACTTAAGAATGAAAACGTTGGGGTAATAAGCAGTGTGGCGGCCTTGACGAGGGAAACCGGGGCGATAGAACCGGAGGCAGATCTCGACGATATCGAACAAGGCGTGGCCGTTCCGGAGGCAGGCGCTTCCATGCTCCCATCTCATCTTCGCGCTCAACAGGGTCCGACGGAAGACGACGAACACGGATGGCCCGCATTGAGAGTGAACCTCCTGCGACTGAAACAGCAAGAGAAAGACTTGCTTAAGAATCTGATGCCGGAGCATCCACAAGTGCGTTCGGTGAAAAAAGAAATCGAAGATGTCGAAAGACAGTTGGAGGTACAGGCGCAGATTTACTTGGGAAGTATGCGTGATCGGCACAGGGCTTTAACCATTCAATTGAATGCAATAACTGAAGCGGAATACAAATGGCAGGCCAAACACTTGCTTGCGAGCCAGAGACACGGTGAGATGAAACGTATTGCCGGTGTGGTGACGCGATACGAACAAAATTATCATACACTATACGGTCGTCTTCATGACCTGCGAGTATCGGAAGAATTGAAGGCGGAGCATTGGCGCGTAGTTGAGCCGGCTGCGACTCTCCCGCGACCGGTTTGGCCGGACGCCATGAAAATCCTGCTTGTGGCTCTGGCGTTAGGGCTTGGCTCGGGATTCGGAATTGCGTTAATAGCTCATGTGCTGGACAACAAGGTGCAGTCTATAGATGACGTGGAACAGGTATTGAAGATACCGTTTCTTGGCGGAGTGCCGTATTGGGTTCATAGCGGATTGGAAACCGCGATTCGTTCGATAGTGACGGAAGAACATTCAACAGGCGCGGTTGAGGCGTATCGTTCTGTGCGCACCGCCTTGTTGGCGGCGCTTGACAAGGCAAATGAGAAAATAGTGTTTATAACAAGCGCCGATTCCCAGGAAGGCAAAACCCTTACCACACTGAATGTGGCGATCATGATAACACAGATGAATAAGAAAGTGTTGTTGATAGACATGGACTTGCGTCGCGGCCGAATACACCGTTCGCTTGGCCAGGAGAAAGAGCCGGGAATGACGGATGTTCTGCGCAGTGGCGGGGAATTGAAAGAAGTTATTCGAGAAACGCGAATCGAAAATCTTCACTTGATTCCATCAGGCGCCACAGCAGACAACTGCGCTGAAATGCTTCAGGCCGCCAATCTTAACGAGATGTTTGCGGCGATAGAGGACGATTACGATTATATACTCATAGATACATCTCCAATTTTGCGTGTAACCGATACGGTCATTGCCTGTACGCAGGGCGTTGGCGTGGTGGTATATGTCGCGCGCGTAAACAAGACACCGAAACCGCTAATTCTGTATTCGCTTGACATGTTGCATGACGCAAACGTGATCGGCTTGATTATGAACAGCATAGAGATGCACAAAATCAGCAGTCTTTATTATGCGTATCAATATCCAAATTACTCTTACTACAGCAACGCATACGCATATGGCCACAATTACTATTACTATGACGACGCAAGGAGCAGACAAAATCGTGGTGGTCGTCGCAGAAGACGTTCTGTTACAGGCGTTCGTAAAAAGGCGGCGGAATGGTTGCGCAGAACGTTTCTGCCAATGAGTTAGGGGGCGGAAAGGATACGGAAAAGGGGCGCGAACTTAATAATGTTCAGGCAGCAGATTGTTCAAAGACATAAACAACATTGTAAGGCAGCGCCGCAGAAAGTAATTTTATAGCCTGAAGGAATGATGGCGCTTATAGAAAGGTCAAATCGGTTTTGGCGCCTCAAGTTTAGGATCCTGTTTTTCGCCTTGTAACTGCGTCTGTTAAGCGACAGAATCATGACTAATGGCTGTCATGCATTCACATATCCGTTTCAGAACCCTGTGGGCAGCGTTTATGGATTTCGCTTGCCTGCTTATCGGCGGCACAATCGGTGTGCTCGTGCGTTTTGGGCCCGACGATACGCACACATATGTTTACCAGCACCTTGAGGGGTGGATTTTGTTGTGCGGGAGTGTTTTGCTCGCCAACTACCTGGCCGGCAGTTATAGAATCCAATATACGTTCTCCAGATTCAATTTGGTGGTCACTTGGATATTTTCGCTTATCTTTGCTACCCTGATCTTGAGTATTACTTCATTTGCATGGTTCGCATTTCTCCTCGGTCGCGGTGTTCTTTTTATTTCGATTTCCATCTACAGCGCGCTCTCGCTGTTTCTGAAACTCCTTGTCTATCGAAGTCTGTTTCGCAGCAGCATGTTCACATGCCGCACAGCGGTCCTCGGCACGGGTGAACGAGCCAGGAAATCAAGACGAATTATTGAGAATGATCTGGTATTGCCGGCGCACAAGGTTGTGGCGTTTATCAATGTCTTGGATGCAGACGAGCTGAATTCCGAAAACAATGTTATGCTCGATGGAGTTGCCGTGCTAAATGCCAACTCTGACAATCTTGTGGGCATGATATTAAGTCTGGGAATCAATCTCATAATAATCGGTGCGGATGATCTAAAAAGCATTGGGAATCTGTATCCGTCTCTCCGTCGAATTCGTTTTGATGGCATAGAAGTATTGACGCCCCAAAAGGTGTCCGAAATATATAGAGGATTAACGCCGCTTGAATTGATGACCGAAGACAACCTGATGAGGGCCAGTATGGAATCGGTGATGCCTTTTGTCTGGCGAATCAAGCGCGTGTTCGATGTGATATCCGCGACCGTTGCGATAATTCTGTATTTACCGACTGGAATTTTGATATCATTAGCGATCAAGATAAGCTCTCCTCGTGATCCTGTCTTGTATTCGCAAATAAGAGTAGGTCGGTTCGGGCAGGAATTTCGAATTTTCAAGTTTCGAACAATGCATTCGCAGGCGGAGAAGGAGGCCGGTGCGGTGTGGTCGCAATCTGACGATCCCAGAATCACGCGAATCGGCCGATTTTTGCGCAGATTCCGTCTTGATGAAATACCGCAATTCTTTAATGTGCTGCGCGGAGACATGAGCCTTGTCGGGCCCAGGCCGGAACGTCCGGAGATAGTCGCGGAACTGGAGAAAAACATACGGTTCTATGCAGAGCGCGTGAATATAATGCCTGGTCTTACCGGTTGGGCGCAAATCCGGCATCCATACGGCGACAGTGTTGAAGACGCGGCCCGTAAGCTGGAGTACGATCTTTATTATATGAACAATGCGTCGTTGAGTTTGGATCTTCAGATTATTCTCAGCACCATACGAATCGTAATGCTTGGTCTGGAAAGGCATAACTGACCGGCGGCGCGCGGGACTTTTCATTTTATTCGAGAGTTTCATCCGCCGCCTGACAACCCGGATTTAGCGAAGAGTGAAACCACAGATGAACCGGTATGGATCACGTATAGCGTGGGCAGAGCTCTCCTGTCCGTCAGCGTTCATTGGTGTCTGCCGACCGTTTCCAGCTTGTTTTGGGTTTCTTCCCCGATCTTGTTGTGAGGTGTTTTCTCGGATTTTATTCGTTACGGTCAAATCATGACTTTCGGCGTAATGCTCGTATTCGTTTTGTTCATCTTCTGGCGTCCGCAGGAGTGGCTTCTCCCGTGGATATTTGGCTGGCCGTTGATGGATATAGTTGTCTCGGTAGCCGTGATCACTTTCTGGCTTGAGACGGATCAGCGTAATTTACGACCGCCGTTCGACAAACCGCAAACATATCTGTTTATTGGCCTATGGTTTGCGTCATTAATGTCACATGTTGCGCATACGTACTTCGCAGGCATGATGGAGACCATAATCCCTACGTTTAAAATATGTTTCTTTGGAGCGGTTCTTTTCAATGCAACGGAGCGAACATCACGATTGCGCATCCTCGGTCGGCTTTTCGTAGCCATGGGATGTACCATGGCGCTTCATTCGATGCTGCAACAGTGGCGGGGGTACGGATTCGCCGATGGCCGTCCTCTGTGGGCTCCGGGCGATTTCGGAACCATAGAGGTGCGCAGCAGGTATTTTGGGATTTTCAGCGATCCGAACGACTTTGCTCAGATGCTTGCGGCATTTATCCCTTTTTCATTTGTAATTTATCGTCGTCGCTCTTTCTTGAAGTTTCTTATCAGCGCCGCCATAGCAGGTTGGTTGGTTATGGGCCTGTTGGCGACTCATTCGCGTGGCGGACTTATTGCTCTTGCAACCGTCACGGCCATTACAGTGATTTTCATGCTTCCGGCCAGATGGACTCCGTTTTTTATGCTCATTTTCGCCGGCGTTGCTCTTGTTCTTTGTCCTTATTCAGCGGCATGGCTGGACGAATCGGCGCACGAACGAATTGTCTATTGGGGCAATGCCAACCAGATGTTCAAGGAGAATATCTTGTTCGGAATTGGGGCCGGCA
>JAFGTH010000001.1 GCA_016934225.1 Lentisphaerota bacterium
ATCCTGGCGCAATGTTGCCGCGCAGCATTCCCAAAATAGTTTTAGCCATGCTGCATAAGGCAGGAGTTCCATCGCACCGGCTCGAATGGCACGGTCATAACGATTTTCATAAAGTTCTTATCAACGGAACAACTGCATGGCTCTATGGATGCGACGCTTTGAATTGCTCGCTCATCGGTATTGGCGAACGTTGCGGAAATCCTCCGCTGGAAGGCGCAGTAATCGAATATCTCGGATTGAAAGGTGAAATGTGCGGCATTGATACACGCGTCATCACCGAGATTGCCCACTATTACCGTTCGATTGGAACGAAAATATCCGTTCGTTATCCGTTCGTTGGAGATGATTTTCATAAGACTCGCGCAGGAATCCATGCCGACGGACTGGTGCGCGACGAACGTATCTATAACATCTTTAACACGACTAAACTGCTCGATCGCCCTCCAGAGGTTGTTATCACCGACAAATCCGGAGTTGACGGCATCTATCTTTGGGTAAATAATTTCCTCGGGTTGCACGGTAAGGCCATGATAAAAAAAACGAAAATGATCAAAATCATACGCTGGGTCGGCGATCAATACGAAATCCAGAACCGAACTACCGCGATTTCCGACAGGGAAATGGCTAACATGGTCCGGGAATATTTGCCGGAGCATTATGCCGAGGCTGAAAAAGCCGGGCACTTGACGTATGTTCATCATGAGGAATAACAAATAATATACGAGAACGTCTATGTGGGATTATTCGGACAAAGTGTTGGATCATTTTCGCAATCCGCGAAACGTCGGCGTAGTTGAAAACCCTGACGGCATCGGCGAAGTCGGATCTCTTGCGTGTGGCGATGCGCTCAAATTAACCTTTAAATTGGACGAAAACGGTCGCATTGCCGAAGCGAAATTCAAAACTTTCGGCTGCGCCAGCGCCATCGCATCATCTTCAGCGTTAACTGAAATAATCAAGGGCATGACTTTAGAAGAAGCCGCGAATGTAACCAACCAGGATATCGCCAAATACCTGGGCGGCCTGCCGGAACAAAAGATGCATTGCTCGGTTATGGGACGCGAAGCGCTGGAAACAGCAATCGAAAATTACCGCACCGGAAATACAAGCAAAAAAATCCTGGAAGGCAAAATTATATGCACATGTTTCGGCGTCACTGAAGAAGAAATTCTTCATGTCGTTCGCGAGAACGATTTAACATCCGTCGAACAGGTGACCAATTATTGCAAAGCGGGCGGCGGCTGTGGCGGTTGCCATAACGATATCAGGAAAATCATCGAACAGGTTCAGGAGGAAAAAAAGAAGGATTCCAGACCGAAGAAATCGGCTCGTATGACAATAGTAGAGAAGATTCGACTCATCGAGAGCACCATCGAAAGAGAAATTCGGCCTGCATTAAAAAAAGATGGCGGCGACCTGGATCTTATAGATGTGGAAGGCAATCGCGTAACGATCGTATTTCGGGGAATGTGCGCGCAATGTAACGTCGCACAATTCACCATGAAAGACGTTGTCGAGGCCAAACTGCGCGAGTTTGTGTCGGAAGATATTGTCGTGGAGGAAGCCAACGGGTGAAAAACGTCTACCTCGACAACAACGCTACTACCATGATTGCGCCAGAAGTTATCGAAGCCATGTTGCCGTTTTTCAAGGATCTGTGGGGCAACCCGTCCAGTATGCATTATTTCGGCGGACAAACGGGGAAGCACATCTCAACCGCTCGAGAGAAGGTCGCGGCATTAATTGGTGCGGAGCCGTCTGAAATCGTCTTCACCAGTTGCGGCACCGAAAGCAACAATATGGCAATTCGCGGCTCAGTCGAAGCCACCGGATCACAAACCAAAGTAATCACCAGCCGCGTGGAACATCCGGCCGTGCTTGGCCCATGCCAACAACTCAAGAATAAAGGACATGCTTTGACAGAAATAGGAGTGAATTCTTCCGGCCAATTGAATATGGCGGATTTACGTCAGGAACTAACAGGCGAACCGACAATGGTAAGTCTCATGTGGGCCAACAATGAAACAGGCGTAATTTCTCCAATTGACGAAATCGCAGCGCTAGTCAAAGAATTCGGCGGCATCATGCACACCGATGCGGTACAAGCCGTAGGCAAATTGCGCATAGATGTAAAGAAAACACCTGTTGATCTGTTGTCTCTGTCCGGACACAAGCTCCACGCACCCAAAGGAATCGGCGCGCTCTATGTAAGAAAAGGCACCCGATTAAATCCTTTCTTGATCGGAGGACACCAGGAAGGGGGACGTCGCGGTGGAACAGAAAACGTGCCATATATCATAGGACTTGGCGTTGCTTGCGATCTTGCAGCTAAAAACATGGACAAAGAGATCAAAAACGTCGCTAAACTACGCGACAAACTGGAAAACAAGCTACTCGCAACCTGCCCCAATACAAGCGTTAACGGTGACAGAGCAAATCGCCTGCCCAATACAACCAATATTAGCTTCCAGTTCATCGAGGGAGAAGCCATACTGTACCATCTGAGCGATATCGGTATAGCGGCATCATCCGGATCGGCTTGTACCTCGGGCGCTCTTGAACCCTCACATGTCATACGCGCAATGGGCGTGCCGTTTACCGCCGCACATGGATCAATTCGGTTTAGCCTTAGCCGTTATAACACAACCGAAGAAATTAATTACGTAATCGAGAAAATGCCTGCAATCGTCAAAAAATTGCGCGCAATCTCACCATTCGTGTAGTCTGACACGAGCAGAGAAATAACATGTTTCGACTCGGCATAGATCTTGGCGGCACAAAAATCGAGGGCATAGCGCTTGATTCAGACGGAAAAGAATGCTTTCGAAAACGCGTTCCGACAGAACAAGAACAAGGTTATGATCGCATTCTTGACAACATCAGATTGCTGTACGATGCACTCGTCAAAAACATCGGCAACGCTACTCATACACTCGGCATCGGAACACCCGGCGCAATCTCGCAAAACACCGGACTGCTCAAGAATTCCAATACAGTATGCCTCAATAATATGCCCGTCAAAGCCGATCTTGAAAAACTGATCGGACGAAATATACCGATACAAAACGACGCCAATTGCTTCGCAATGGCCGAGGCCATGTATGGAGCCGGTAAAGAAAAAAATATTGTGTTCGGCGTGATTATGGGCACCGGATGCGGAGGCGGAATCGTTTGCAATGGATCCGTCATAACCGGCCTGCAATCCATCGCCGGCGAGTGGGGGCATATGTCCATTGATCCAAACGGACCCAAATGCTACTGCAGCGCCCGAGGTTGCGTCGAAACCTACATAAGCGGCGGAGGCCTGATGAATCGCTACGAAGAAAAATACGGCGAACGGAAAAAACTAGAATCAATTGTGAAAGACTACTATTCTGGAGAAATCCGCGCACTGGAATTCATGAATGTGTTCTTTCAAAAATTCGGGCAAGCTATGGCAAATCTTATCGCCATTCTTGATCCTGATGTGGTGGTTCTCGGCGGAGGCGTGTCGAACTTCGACGAACTTTACACCAAGGGAGTAAAGGAAGTCGAAAAACACGTTTTCAGCGACAGCCTCGAAACGCCAATCGTGAAACACCAGCTCGGAGATTCGGCCGGCGTAATCGGCGCCGCCCTTATCGGCGCATAAGACACCCGAAATTACATTTTCGTTGTCTCCATGAGCGAAGAGCGGTAAGTTGCAAGCTGTTAAGAGGAAAATTATGACAACCGGCGCAAAACATATACTGATGGCCGCAGGCTTTGACGACGCCCAGGATGTATTTAATCTCATAAAAAAATACCCGGAAGAACTGGTGCCACGCTCAATCAGCGATATAGTTCAGAATATAGATCGTTTCATTGTTTGCAAAATTGACGGGCATCTCGTCGGTGTTGTGTCCTGGCAAATTCTCCCTGAAATAGGAGCGCCTAAAAGCCCCACAGTGGAGATTAAATCTCTGGCTGTTGAGAAAGAACATCAGCGCAAAGGCATTGGAACGGAACTTGTACTCACAGTTATGCAACGAATAGCTTTATTCCATCCCGCTCAAATTATCATATTAACATTTTCGCCCGAATTTTTTGCGAAACTCGGTTTTGAGAAAGTCCCCAAAGAAACACTCATGCACAAAATTTATCTCGGCTGCGCCAACTGTACAAAATACGACTCTCCTTTTACCTGCCCGGAAATCGCCATGGCAAAGCAACCGCCGTTTCCAAAAACAGACGGCCTGACATAGTCACCGATCATAAGCATTGCTTCAGCTTTTAAATGTATGATTCAGCCTGACAATTATATTCGAACATTGAATGCGCGTTTATGATTACAACCGCTGCAATATCCGTGTTTCGATATGAATTCGGATTCTATATGAATCCGGGGCGCGATTCACATACGAAATCCGGGGGGATCTCTTCAATAAAACGCGATGGCGCATGATAACTTACACTTCCATCCCTGTTTCGTCTAATTTCCGGAACACACAGGAACAATTCGTTTCTGGCGCGAGTTACAGCCACGTAGAATAAACGCCTTTCCTCCGCTTCCGCGCCTTCTGATTCGGCGATGGATCTTGCAGATGGAAACATGCCGTCAGTCGCCCATATTACAAACACAACAGGCCACTCCAGTCCCTTGGCTTGATGAACAGTGCTCAGCCTAACGGCTCCCCCTGAATTCTTGCCTGCGTCTTCCGTCTCACTGTCAAGATTCGTCAGCAATGCCACATCGCTCAGGAATTCGTCCGTCGAATTGTATTTGGCCATATGAATAACAAGTTCCTGAGCATCATCGGAACGACGTTCAAAATTTTCGAAAGTGTTGATCATATACCGCTTATAGAATGCGTGTATAAATTTATATATCAATTCGCCGGGATCTTCGCGCAAATCCTCGGCAATATACGCCTCGAAGACCGGACGAATATCTTTCCATGACGCCATTGCCTGGGCGGGCAACATTTTTCCGAGTCTGTCTAGTACGGATGGATCGGTCAAGTTGCAGTTGCCGGCCATTTTCCGCCACAGTTTCTCGGCAGTTCTAGCGCCAATTCCCGGCAGCAGCGCGAACAACCGCGCAAAAGCCAGCTCATCACTGCTATTGGTCATAATCCGCAACAGACAACACAAATCTTTTATGTGGGCCTGTTCGAAAAAACGCATGCCAGAGGTTATAACGTAATGCGTATTCGCGCGCATCAGCTCCATTTGTAACTCCATAGAATGATAGTGTGCGCGATAAAGCACAACTATATCGGATAATCCATATCCCTCCCGTTGCAACTCGCCTATTTGTTCAACAACGTATCGCGCCTGTTCATCACCATCACGAAGTCGAACAACAGTCGGCTTTTTATAGGCCTCCCTGGTCGCGCGAAGAGTCTTCTGATACTGTTCAGGGTTTCCAGCGATACATGCGTTTGCGACGTTAAGAATCTCAGGCACACTTCTATAGTTTGTTTCCAACTTGAATATTTTTGCATCGTTGTATCGTTGCGGGAACGACATGATATTCTTGAAATCCGCGCCACGCCATGAATAGATACTTTGGAAATCGTCGCCGACGACAAAGACGCTGCGATTCTTTTTTGCTATTCGGTCAACCAGTTCGGACTGTATTTTGTTCGTGTCTTGATACTCGTCAACCAAAACATGCTCAAAACGCTCCTGATATCTGCATAGAATCTGTTCGTTTTCCCTCAATAATTTCAGGCAATTCACCAAGAGATCATCAAAATCCATTGCGCCAATACGTAATTTTTCTTTCTGATACGCCAGTATTACATTCGTGACATCGTTCGGATCAACTTTGACCCCGGCGAACCGGTCAGATACGACAGATTCCAAGGGCATTTCTGTGTTTATGGCCGTTCCGTATAGAGTTAGCAATACATCCGGCTTGGGAAATTCTTTCCCCTGCAGTTTCAATTCCTGAACGCATTTGGCCATGAGCGTCCGCGAATCATCACGATCCATAATGGTATAATCCGATTTAAATCCTATGCGACCCGCATGGCGGCGCAGAATTCGATTTGCCATATGATGAAACGTGCCGCCCCAGATTCCACTCACCCCGGGACCAACTAATTCCGAGGCTCGTTCCAACATTTCTTTGGCGGCTTTATTCGTGAAAGTGAGCAACAAAATATGCTCAGGCAAAACGCCATCTTGAACCAGATGCGCGACGCGATACACAAGAGTTCGCGTTTTGCCCGTTCCGGCTGCGGCTAATACCAGAATCGGACCGGCAGGCGCGACGGCTGCGGCAAGCTGCTCGGCATTCAAACGTCCCTCAAAATCAATTCGAGCCACTAGCTCTGTCCCCTTGATTCCAAGAGTTCCTTAATACTCCTCTTGCCGATTATGGTTTTGCCACTCGTTACATCGTCAACTGCGGCCAGAACATCATGCTCAACAGACGCCAGCCCAAGGTCGCCGGCAGCAACACCCGTCCGCATAATGACGTTGTATACCTCATGAATCGTTAATGTTGCCGGCGTCTTCAAAAGCACATAACGATTGTCCTTATCCGATAACCGTCCCAAAACGCCGGCGCGCGTTAGTTCTTCAACTATATCATTCAGGAATCTGATCGGAATTCGCTTTTCCCTGGCGTAAACCGCCACTTCAAAGTTGTCGCGTTCCCCAATCATCGCACGTGCACATTCTGCAACTACTGACAGCGCCAAGACCACCTTCGCATGAACATTCGCTTTATTCGCGCCTTGCTCCATCCTGTATGTGGTACAATTCTGTACCGCGAACGCAACCTCCGCTCCAAAGAGGATAATCTCCCAACTTACATAGACCCACGCAAATACAATCGGCATTATTGCGAAACCGCCGTACAATTTGCTGTACTTGGCCACGCCAACTTGGATTGTGGCGCATATCCACAGCCACGCCACAAACAACAACGCCGCTATTATTCCACCCGCCAACGCCGGACGGAATCGAACCTTCGTATTGGGCATAAACTTCAGGAGCACAGTGAATGTTGCACCCGTGAGCAACAGCGTGGTCAAATTGCGCAACGTCGCCGAATTCATGATCGCGCCCAGTCGCGCGGTATTCTCAGCGTCAAGAAACCTCGCGACAAATTCGACAATCGAAAGCGATGAAGCAATAGTAATCAAAAACGGCAGAACTATTACCATAAACAGATAGTCCGAAAATCGGCGAAACATCGGACGACCAATGGAAACACCCCATACCCTGTTGAACGACGATTCCACCCTGGTCAATACCGCGACAACCATCCATATGAGCAGTATTAATCCAAGACTGCCAAGCGCCGTAAAATTGATTTGACTGACATGTTTGAACCCGGCGTCAAGCATCTCGTTGAGCTTGACGGCAAGTTCTTCAGGTTGCAGCACTTCCATGTCTGATCCATTCAGCACGGTATTCGCTACCGCCTGCTCGCCTGGATCGTTCTGACCTGTAACCATTTGCCGCGTTTCGAATTGCGATGTGAAATCGGCGACTGCGCCCCTCAACCGACTTTCCGCAATTTCGGCGCCGCCAAACACCCTGGCCAACGCAAGCGACAGGGCAAAAATCGGCACAATCGCCATCAACGTGTTGAACGTGAGCGCAGAGGCATGCAACGGACATTCGTCCTCGTGAAATCCCTTAAGAACAAGATGTATGATTCGAACCGCTTTGACGCCCTGGCGACGCAATGTTGATAAAGAGCTAAGCTCAATATCCCAAACGTCGCTGCTTATAAACTTGCGGATCATCAACAGTTTTTCTTTGAATGTCCTTGTCATGTCGGCAACGATTCTCCACCTATGATTTTCTGCTTATACAACATCCACGCAATTATTGTCTTGGCATCCAGCATCTCACCTTTGGCAATGATTGTATCAATCTCATCTGCCGTCATATAAACAACTTTTATCCGTTCATCTTCATCGGGATTATCCTTGCCACGAGTTGCTTCTAATTCCGCGTAATAAATATTATAGCTTTCGTCGGAATAGCCGGGAGTCGAATAGACC
>JAFGTH010000033.1 GCA_016934225.1 Lentisphaerota bacterium
ATTCGCGCGAGATAGTGAAAACAGGCGTTTTAAAATGATTAAGGCAACAACGGAAGACAAAACCGCCGATTATTCAGGCATTTCTACATGTAATCCGGTCCGGCTTATTACATGTAATAAAATCATTAAGCCGGTTGTGATATCCGCCTGTTTGCTGGCTATGTCCTTTGCAGGCGTATCCACATGTCAAGCCGCCGGCAAAGAAGAAACCGGCAGCCAAAAGGTAATATTACGCCTCTGGCGAATTCCAAGCAAAAGCACCACATGGCTGCCCGATATGGCCAATCGCAAAGTGTTTGATGCGTTCTGCCGCAAATACCCAGAAATAGATGTGCGACCTTTAGTGCCTTTAAAAATCGAGGGCCCGGCAGCAGAAGGAAATGAGTTTCTGGCCGTGGCCGGCGGCGTGGCTCCAGATGTGTTTTACCTTTACGGCCGCAAAATAGGCGATTATTACGGGCAAGGCTTCTTGAACCCCCTGGACGATTTCCTGACACAATACCAGAAAAAAAACGGCAGATTGTATAGCGGTGTCGCAGCGCCATCACCGGTTTGGGAAGTATGCCATATCAACGGTCATATTTATTGCGTGCCTTTATCTTATTATTCATTCGCGCTTCTGGCCCGCAGAGATCTGTTCGCACAAGCTGATGTGCCCCTGCAATCACCTCGGAATTGGGATGAATTTTACCGAATAGCCCGACGCCTCACCCGCTTGCCCGATAAAGAACCCGATTCCAAACCCGGCGATTTGAACACTTACGGCATGTACGTTCCTACCGGCACGAGCGCAGGATGGTATATGATGCAATACTTCTGGAGCTCGGGTGGCGATGTGGTGAAATCGTTTTACACTACCGAAAACGGCAATGAAATAGAAGTGCCGGCTCCTCTTGTTAATTACCGGAATTGGCGCATCGCCATCAGCGATAATAAGGCATATTATCCGCGAATGCAAAAGCTTCGGGATAAGCTTTCTGCGCAGGGCATTAATCCTGATTACAATATTACAGACTTGAAATGGCGCCTGGCCACCGATGATGAAGCCGGCCTGGAAACTCTTAAATTCATTCGAAGGCTTGTTCATCAGCCTTGGATTCGTTGCGGAAATGTGGAATTTGATTTGACTCCCGAAATGCTACAGGCAGGCAAAGCAGTATGCCCTGATTGCGGCAAAGTATTCGATTTGACCTCACCTGAAGTCCAGCGCCGAATTTATCATGGAGTCGCTTATACCGGGCAACAATCCCAGAAACAGATACCCGTTCAAATGGCTATCAGCATGGGCACACTTTGGGAAACCATGACCTTTGATCCGACCCTGATTGCCCCACTCACATTCCCCAGCAGAACAGAGGATATTCCGCCCGCGGCTTATATTGCAGCACACTATCTCGCGATTAATGCGACACAAACAGATCCCAAAGTGCGCGAAGCGGCATGGAAGTACATTGAATTCATGACCGGTTTGGAAGCTCAGCGCCTTCGTGCACAAGTATATGCGGAAGGCGGACTCGCAGAATTTGTGCGGCCCAGTTCGCTCAAGGAAATAGGATTACAGGACGAGCTTGAACGCATTCCTCCGGAACGCAGAAAATTATGGGAGATACTCGAGGAATATGCCCGACCGGAACCTTATTGCAAGGGATTCCAACATGTAATGACCCGCGAAATGAGCATAATAATGGACGCCATCATGTCCGACGCGCCGGATAAGAAAAGCGATTATACTTATACAAGAGACTTGCAACAGGTAATGGACAAAACATGCCACAGGGTCAATACGCAGATTCTCGGGCAAATGCCGGAGGAAGAAGTTCGCAAACGCGCACGGGTAGGCTGGTTCGTCGCAGTGGCAGCCATGGCCATGCTGGCGGCTGCAGCTTATGGAACCGTCAAAATGGCAATCCGGCTGCATGCCAAAGCAGCCACTCTTGAAGGATACGGCGTAAAGGATAAGACGACCATGAGAACCCTGACAGTCGTGCTGTTCCTTGCTCCGGCTATTGGAACAATCCTGATGTGGGGATATTATCCGCTCGTTCGCGGCACATTAATTGCATTTCAGGATTTTAAAATCCTGGGCGACAGTCATTATGTAGGCTTGCGCAATTTTATTGAAGTCTGCAGCTCAAAAGAGTTCTGGAAGTATCTGCTGCATACTTTGCAATATGTCGGCCTGTCACTTGCTATGGGTTTTTTTGCGCCCATTATCCTCGCCATTCTTCTTACCGAGATTCCCAAAGGCAAAATTCTCTATCGGACACTTTATTACCTGCCTGCCGTCACCACCGGGATAGTCACTCTGTTTATGTGGAAACAACTGTTGTACGATTCGTCGTCGTCAGGCCTTATAAACAGCATGATTCTGTCTTGTAATGATCTGTCCGCGCCAATGATGATCGTTCTTAAAGGAATAATTGCCGCGGCGCTTTTATTGATTCTTGCCGGAACAATCAGAATCGGCTTGCGGCGCGATGTCGAAAAACTGGGTCGCATAATCCCGCTTGCGATAGCAGTCATGATTGCCACATATTTAGGCTGGAAAGGCCATGAAATTTTTCAGGAATTCGGTTTTGCAGGTTTTCACCAATGGTGGATTGAACCGTGGAGCTTCAAGCCTCAACGCTTTTTGCAGGATCGCGAACTGGCCATGTTCTGGATTATCGTGCCTACTGTATGGTCGGGAATGGGACCCGGTTGTTTGATTTATCTGGCAGCGCTTAAAGGCATTCCAGAAGAGCAATATGAAGCGGCAGATATGGACGGAGCCGGTATCTGGGCCAAATGCGTAAACGTAATTTACCCCAACTTGTCTGCCCTTATTCAAATTAACCTGGTCGGCGCTGTGGTCGGAGCCATGCATGCTTCACAAAATATTTTCATTATGACCGGAGGCGGGCCGGAAGACGCTACAATGACCGTGGGACTGTCCGTATGGTTCAACGCTTATATGTACCTTAATTTCGGGTTCGCAACAGCTCAGGCATGGATACTGGGTATGATGTTAATCGGGTTTACTTTGTATCAATTACGGCTTCTGAACAAAATGCAGTTCCGCGCCGCGGCCACCAAGGAGATTCGCTAATGCCTTTGATTCCAATAGTCGGCCGCAAGGCCTGGTCGGTTCGTTTCTTGATCGGCGCGCTTTACGCCATTCTAACGCTTGGCGCCATTACCATGGTCTATCCTTTTACACTGATGCTGGTGACAGCCATGACCAGCAACGCAGACTGGGCCGAATTTAGACTCGCCCCGCGCTATTGGTATAATAAGGAAGCGCAATTCCGTAAATACGTTATTGATAAAACCACCATTAATTATCTGGCGTATGAATATCAGAATGAAAACTGGTTTACGGAAAGCAACATTCTTGAAGACGACATGCGCGCCATAATGAGCAAGTCCGAACAAGCGATCAGTCAAATCGCAGCAGATTACGATGAGTTTATGAACGAATTGAACCCTGATTTCAAACACCTATCCTTTATCTACCGCGAAAACAAGCAATATAGCGCAATTTCACTGCGCCCGGCTTATTTCCGCTGGCTTGCCGCGAAATACGACAACAATCTTAACAAGGTCAATACATTATACGATGAAACCGCAAAACAATGGGACGAGTTAGGCTTTCCGCGCGGCATGTCTTTCAGAGCATGGGAACTGAACCCGCTCTCCACGCAACATCGCGACTGGCGCGAATATGTCGCGTCCCAGCCGCCGGCAAAACAGGCGCTCGTCACTCTGGACGGACTTGCATTTGATTTTCTGCGTAGTCGCTTCGGTTCAACTAAAGCCCTTAAAGCCGCTTATGAAACGGATTTCAATCATCTGCTGGATGTTCGATGGAATACTTTAAGCGAATATGAGTGGGGACGAGTATTCCAGAAAATTATACTGCGAACTCGCATGCCGCTGGAACAAATCCGCTTGCACGAGAATGCGCGCCCCACTTTTGAGAAATTCGCCCGACGTTATTATCCTAAGAAAACCCCGGCTTTCACCACCGAACCGCCAATGGAAACCCTCCCGCGCAGCGCGTGGATACAATTCATCCGCTCTGAAGAATGCCTGCCGGAATTCTACAATCCGGTAGATCCGCTTGAGCTGTGGCAAAAATTCCTGAAAGAAAAATACAACACGGTTGATGCCCTGAACAATGCTTACGAAACAAAATACGCCTCGTTTGAATCAGTTGTAATACCGTTTCCATATATTGATTATGCGGCGTTTTTGAACAACCATAGACAGTTAATGAGAAAATACGTCTTCGGCAATTTTGCGCTTGTGTTCGATTATATACTGGTGCACGGCAGAGCCTTGATTAATACAATCATCTTTATCGCCCTGTCTATTGGCACGGCTCTGACAATTAATCCGATGGCCGCTTATGTTTTAAGTCGCTTCCGCCTTCGCTACGCGCATCATATCCTCGTCTTCTTGCTGGCAACCATGGCATTCCCCGGCGAAGTGATAATGATTCCGAATTTCCTGACGATTAAAAGCTTCCCCCTCGGTATCATTTTAACCGGCGTCGGAGTGCTGGCGCTGTATTTTACAGTCAATTTGATGCTGAAAATAAAGCGAATTCCATTGTTCTGGAACGTGCTCCTCGGAACTGTTGTAACAATAACCGCCATGCGATACCTGCCGCCAATCATCGCCGAGTGGATGGGACGACCCGACCTTAACGTCAGCCTGATGAACACGTTTTTTGCGTTGGTTCTCCCCGGTATGGCTCAGGGTTATTCCATCTTCCTCCTGAAAGGATTTTTTGACAGCCTGCCGCCCGAACTTTATGAAGCCGGTATGCTGGACGGCGCTTCGGAAATGCATATGTTCTGGCGCATCACTCTGCCCATGTGCAAACCGATTCTGGCCGTAATCGCCTTGGGCGCTTTTACGCATGCATACGGAGCGTTCATGTTCGCTTTCCTAACCTGCCAGGATCCACGCATGTGGACTTTGATGGTTTTCCTTTACGAATTCCAGCAAATGTATTCAGTGCCTGTCGTCATGGCATCGCTGGTAATCAGCGCAATTCCAACATTGCTTGTTTTTATTTTCTGCCAGAATATTATCCTTCGCGGTATTGTGATTCCAACCTTCAAATAAGATTTGAACTGGATTCGACAATTCGGATTCTACCGACAAAGCAAGGTCTGTATCGTATCTCAAACGGCTTCGCGTGATTCGGTCGCTTGTCGCAATTTGCGCGCTTCCCGGAAAAACTCTTCGGGCGTCATCTGCTTGAGATAATTCATGCCGCGTGCTGCGCGTATCCGCGCTACCGAATGTGATTGAAAAAACTCTCTGCCCAGACATATTTTCATCGTTTCATATTGCTCCGCCCAAATCTGCTGCGCCAGGTCGCTGAACGGCCCATCATGCTCATAACTTGGAAACGACGCGTTGCGCTGACTGCCGAAACACAGATTGAATGTGCTCTGCATAATAGCCAGCGAATTCAGCGAAACCGGCACATACAAATTCGCCTCGGCCGGATGAAAACGATGCCAGATATTGCGGTAACCCCAAACAAGCAAAGCGCGATCCGGATGCGCGTCAACATAACCGCGCAGCGCCTCGGCAGTGGCCTGCAGAACTTTGTAGTGCGTGTCCGGGCCGGCACCTTCCGGATCCAACGCCACTGTCACAATGTTCGGCTTCAGTTGCTCGAAAAGATCCCTTATCGGCTTTACGTCGCGATCTATCGTGGGTTGAGGAGTAAAAAGATCGCCGGTGTAAAATCCGAGGCGCAGATGCCGCACCTGCTCGCAACTGAATCCCAAATGCGCCCACACTAATTCTTCTTCCCATTCGCGTATCATACCCTTCAGCTTCTGTACCTTCGGAATATCCTTCTGTCCGGGATAGCGCGTAGCCAGATAGCTTCGAAGCGCCGATATTTCCAGATTAATCGCGTCCATATCCGTCGTGCCGCATATCTCCGCCAAATTGCGGTACATGCGGCGCGCTTCCCCCTCATCGTCCATCTCCTTGCTGCGCGCCGCAACACCATCCAGATACTGAAATACATCACGATTTTTGCCGTTAATATCGCCGGGCGCAAAGTAATCTTCGGCAATCAAAGCATCTAACAAACCGTTTTTCAAATGAGCCGTCAGATTTTCCAATTGATCGAAAAGATATCTGTTGGTGACAGAAGTAAATCCGCTGGTAAATGTAACGAAATGATGCCGGTTACTGGGCTCACGCACCAAATGAACAATATACGGCAGATACCCCAACATAATGTCGTCATGATGCGGGCCGGTGTGAACAAATACGCTTTCGCGCAAGGGCATAGTGGCGCGATCAATTCGTTCCCGTATCGCGCCATCCGTGCGCGAAACCAATTCTGAAAATTGTTTCACCGCAGCCGGTAAAAGCATTGAAAGTTCATCCCCTTCCCGATCGGCCGGCATAAGCGCAACCAGCGGCTTGCGACGACGACACGCCAGATCAATCATCAATCGCTCCGCCACAATCGCTGAGAGCTCCTTTCCCACAGCCCAATCACGTTTCCGACGTGCACTCAGCTTCGAAATGGCCCCCCGTGTCAAATAGAAACGCGCGCCTTGACAACTCTGCAAAACCGTTCCCGGATACGACACCGATGGAGACATCTCAATGGCATCGCGCACTACTTGCGCTTTGGATTCGCCTGCAGCCATAATTACAATTGTTGCAGTCGGATTCCATGTCAGTGTACGCAGACCTATCGTCAGTATGGCCTTGCGTCGCGAGGATTCAATGCCGCCTAGATCTGTCGCTGCCGCTGCAGCAGTTTCATAATTAATCGGCGCCAGTCGTGTAGTGCTGAAATGATCGGAACCACGAATGTTGAAGCCTATGTGTCCATCCGGTCCTATGCCGCCAAGAAAAAATCCGATGCCGCCGCACTGTCGTACGCGCGCTTCATACTCCAGCATCGCTTGATCGGTTTCCTCTATCGCAGCAGCCTGCGCGCGCTCTATGTCACTCTGAGGCGCGCGATAACGCAGCGTCATATCCACAAAACCGTCAGGGAAAATCTCTCCAAGATTCTTGCCTGCCGGCGCGCCACGTTTCCATGCATCCATTAACAATGCCTTCTTCGGATCCAAGCCAAACGTCTCCATGTAAAACCGGCGAATATAATGGGCAAAACTGTTCTCCTGCTCCGGATTCAGCGGAAAAAATTCGTCAATCTGCACAAAAACATACGACTCCATTCGCGGCCGATGCGCTGTATCCAGACCATGTTTGCCCAGTAATTCCTGCGTATCCGACTGATTCCATGTCTCAAGCAACCGCTGCGTCCAGAAAATAAAATGCTCGGGCGTCTTGCCTGTCGGCAATGAGATAACGCCTTCCGGATTACGCTGCAGCCATTCGACGAAACGCAGCGCTACCACTCGCCCCAGCGTCGGAAAATCGGGAACTTCAATGACACCAATCTTCTCCGCCGATGAATATTTCAGCTCCCGTGATGAATGCTCAAGAATAAAATCCTCAACTGTTGAAGTAATATCATAGGTACGCATAGAATTGTTTCTCCTGGTGTGTACATAACACTTTTTTGCAAGGAGTCGCAAGTCAAACAAAGACAATCCAAAAACGGCCCGACAAAAAGAATGTCTTGCGCCGGCAACCGTTCTGACTGCAAGATACCCTTCCATGCCGACAATACATGCGGTCATGGAATATCATGCAAAACGATATGCACATCACAACCAATGACGGATTTACGCTGAAGATCCGGAAATTGACTCGCGCCGATTCCGCAAACCTTCAAATGTTCGACTCCGGCCTCTCGCGCGAGTCGCACCGTAAATTCTTTCCACACAGATACGACGGCGAAACATTGGCAAAATTGCTAAAGCGTTCGGAAAACGGCGATGATCTTGTATTGGGCGCTTTTAACAATACTCAACTTGTCGGTTATTTCTTTCTCTGGTATTTCACCGAAGACGTTCCGCTTCTCGGTATCGGCATCACCGACCAATTCCAGCATCGCGGCCTCGGCCAGCAAATGATGACCACACTTATCGAAAAGGCAAAAAACACCGGTAAAAAAGGCATAGATCTTACAACCTTGCAAGATAATGATGCCGCCTTTTCGTTGTATAAGAAAATGGGATTCAAATATTACGGCAATGTCGCCAACCGATCAGGCGACGGAACAATCATCATCGAACGCGCAATGTTCTACGAGATCATACCAGGCGCAAAACCGCCGGACAGACCGCATGGCGCCCCTGCGTAACAACTTCTCGCGGGTCAGAAAGATATCATCACAATACCCTGATTTAAAATAAACAATCATTCGCGATCCGGTTCCAACAATTTCGTGGATTGTGCGCCGCTTATAACTTATCGCTTATTTCCGGGAATTGTTTGCCGATCAGACGTAACCGACTGCAAATCTCGATCATTGATCGCACCGTGTGATAACTGATCTTCCATGCGTCGCCGAGGTAATCCCAAACCGGCGTCCCGTCTCGTTCCAGCAATGCACGCCATTCTCCGCCGGCCGGTAAGTTAATAAATTTTTCAAAAACAAAAGCGTGCGTGTTGCAGAAGGCGCGCCAATAAGCGTCGTCTTTAAACAAATCAAATCCGTCCAACAACGCTACCAAAACTTCGGCTTGCTGCCAAAATTGCTTGCGACGATTTTGAGGCGGTGAGACAACAGGTCCTTCAATGTAAACACCGCCAAGTTCTGCGTCTATTCCGTATCGCAAACTGTGATCGCCAATCCGACGCGCAATTTGCTTATAGGCAGATCGAGGCTGCCCGAGACAATCAGCCGAGTGAAGCAACAACCATACAAATTCCATATTGTGACCGTAAGACGTGAGATCAACCGGACGGGCCACACCATCTTCCGGATCTTCATTGCTGCCCCATTCTACATCGAACATGATCGCGGGAAGCGGTTTGAAATCGAGCGTGAACTGCATGTATCCTGTACCGTGTAGAGAATGCAACATACGAGTCGTCAGAATATCAATTACCTCAATCAGACGCCTCCGATGTGAAGGATGTCCTGTCATTTCATAATAAGTCGTGAGCGCTTCCATAAGGTGCATGTGCACATCCATGCTCTTACGATCACCGCCTCCACGCTCGCCGGGTTCCGGCTGCCAGTCCTGCCGCATGATCTCGTAATATCCGCCGCGCGCGGTGTCAACCATATGCCCACAGATCGCATTATAGGTGCGTTCGGCGGCTTCGCGTCCGCGCGCATCGCCCGTAGCAAGAGCATATTCGCTGAAGGCATAAAGCGCGAAACACTGTCCATATCCGACTTTGCTTTTGCAGGTTGGGCGCCCTTCACGATCCGCAATCCAGAACCAACCGTCATGTTCGTCGTCCCAGTAATGATCCAATATGAATTCGGCAGCTTTACGCGCCAAATCAGCACAACGGCCGCCTCCATAACCACAACGATGCGCATGTGAAAATGTGAATAACATTCGGATTTGCATCAAAAATGTTTTTGTCGTCTCGCCGGTAACGTTCCCGTTACGGTCAAAATAAGTTAGAAAACCGCCGTATTCCGAGTCGGCCGATCGCTCCATCCAGAAAGGTAACAATACATTCGTCAGATAATTTTCGGTCCGATGCAACAAATCCGGAATTTCTTTGGGAATAAGCATAATAATACCCTTACGATAAAAAACAGCGGTTATACCAATCCCGCAAAGCAATCAACATCGTCAGCGCCAGCATACCACTCCATGACGATAAATACCTTTTAATTCTGTTTCAAATCCACGCGAAGTTTTACACCACTGCAAATCAAGCGCAGATTTTTCCTCAGGAATAAACAACTGCGCTTCGCTTGGTTCGACATCCGCACGAACGGCAAAATGAATATTTGTGTTCCCTTCGATTTCTCCCGTGCGCATGCAGGCGGCAGCATAACGACCGTCGCTCAAGCGCAGCCAATCCATTTTCAATTCCGGCGCTCCATAAAATTTCAACGGCCACAAACACGGAGAGAGCCATTCTAGCATATCAATCACGGTTTTAACATTCCACGGATCCTTCCAGTACCGACTGTCTATACCGTCATAATGAACGTTATAATGGCTGGCAAATGCGTGCGGCGCATACCGGTATTCAATTTCAGGCAAATACGCAATTCTTCCTTTGCCTAATTTAATCATGTTTGATCGGTTGGCAACTGTAATGTCATTCCTTTGCCGGTGTGGATCGAAAACGGCGGTTTCTGTCTGACTGCCCGCAGCGGACAAGCTCTCCGCTTTGCACCATTCCACAAATAACGGAACATGACGCTTGCGCCCCCAATCATCGAAAGCCCCCGATTGCTCGGTCACTAACAACGCACCGCCGTTTTGCACAAATTGCCGCAATACTTCGCCTTCACGATCGGATACGAACTCCATATTGGGAACCACAAGCAAATCAAACGATTGAAGACGTTCCGGCTCGATCCATTGATCCTGAACTATGCTGAAAGGTATTCTTCTATTAAATAAAACCTGCTCCATAACACACACCGAAAGATGCGTCGCAGCGCTTACCCAAGCTAGAGAACGCTGATTGCGCCAAACAGCCGTCCGCGCCGCAGGCACGGCTCCAACATATAAATTCTTCCAGCGCGCCCAATGCTCAAGAAGAGACATTACCCCGGGTTGAGCAGGGTTCCGATGCGCAGCCCTCGGTTCGGCATATCCCCAGCCGGAATTTATCCCCGGACTCCCGGAAAAGGTAAGATTAAACGTAAGACTTTCTGCGTCTTTATAACCGCTCCAAATCGTTTTCTCCAAACGCCGTAACAAATTAAATCCGCGCAACCTCTTAACCGAAAGCGGCGCCGCATCAATATCGTGATCTTCTCTGCCGTCCGGATTTTCTTCACACATTATATCAATATGCTCAGCCTGCGCGGTGCTGTCTATTCCGTGAACCAGCGCCTGATTAAGCCCCCACACCGATTGCCCATTACTCTCAATAGCAATCTGAGGATTTAACCCGCGCGCATATTCTGCCAATTCGCGGATATAATCCGTTACGGTCCAACAACGGAACAGAATCCATTCCTGCATCAAGGGATTGTATATTCGATCCAAATCCCAAGGCTCCATGAATCTGAGATAAAAATTAGGAGCGCGAAAAGTATCGAAGCCGTCAAATCCAAAACGTTTGCGCTGAGATTCACTGTCCGGATATTTCGCGCTAAGAAAATCTTTGAAACGAGCCTGACAGTGCACACAATGACAACTATCCGGCTCTGGCCATACTGCAAGATTATCGAAATGCAGAAAATCGGTGCCGACGTCTTCGATGGCGATACGAACCTGCCGGCGCATGCGCTCTCGCCACCCGGGCGAATTGAAACAAGCAACCCAACGCCAGCTCTGTTCTTCCCCGTAATGAACATGCCGCCCGTCATGCGTTACAACCGCCCATTCTTCGCATTCGGGATGATCTTTAAGCATGGATTCAAAATAAATGGTGTTCGACATGTAACACCCATGTTTCAAGCCCAATTTTTTGCAAAGCTGCGACGTCTTGCGACAATGCACAAGCTCCCGTTCCTGATCATGGTCGCTGAATCCGCGATCAAATTGATCTACAATCAGATTGATGCCCTTTTCTTTTAAGGACATCAGACGTTCTTCCGAATGTTCAATATCGTACAAATCTTCTTCATCTACAAAGGCTCGCCCAGCACGTATTCGCGCCGCTAATGGGTGCCAACCGCCTGATATTGATAATCCCGATGAATGCCACCAACCCTTTCGAACCGTTGTCATTTGATTCTCCATTTCGTTAATGCCGTAAAAACAAGGCACAATTAATTAGCATTCCAAAAAACAATGTAAAGATCAAACGTGTGTCTCTAAGACGTGCGAAGGCCAACCGACAGGGAGCCTCCGGAATAAAACAGGGCGTATACCGGTTCAACTCTCGGATTGGCCGCGCCGACCGTCGCTCGCATACGGTTAATAACCGTAAATTCAATGCTCCGGGCCGTTCGCGTTATCAGTCAACCACATGGATAGTGCCCGGGCAATCCATGCGTTGGACCAACCACTTTCAATACAGTAAGGGCCCCAGTCAATATCGCCGTTGGAACCGTAATAATCCCAGTATTTGTAATCGAACGCGCGCATCCACGCGCCGTCAAGCCGGGGGTCTTTGCTGACGATTTGAATTCTCGCAAGAAAATCCATGAGTTTGTAAAAAACCTTCAAATATTCGGTGTTGTCGGTCGCCTTATAGGCCAGGTAAAGCGCGTATGCCCACGGCGCGTTTTGATAAAGCTGGTCCACAACAGGATCACCAGCCCTGTGCGCAATCCAAACCTCTCTTATTCCATAACCTTTCCGAACGCTTTCCTCCTTACTACTCGGAAAATCCTTTATTGCGCCACAAGACAACTGGCTCTTTTTAAATTTTGCCAGCATCCGATCCATGGATTCCCTGTAACAAGATTTTTTCGTAGCCTCGTAAAGCATCACGATGGAACGAAAATAGTAAGGCTCGTAGTTCGGCTTGACATCCGCGAGTTTTCGAACGGTTTGTTCTGCGGCTTTCAGAAATTTTTTCTCGCCGGTCTCGCTCGCGACATAAGCGTAAAACCCCGGGATAAATACGTCCGGCCCGTATTTTCGGGTAGTGCGGCAATACTTTTTTATTCCCTTGGCGTTGATATCCTTTCCTATTCCGGGCCTTCCTTCGTGCATTCCGAGCTCAAGAAATTTCTCCGCCACAAGAAACGCTCGTTTAAGATACTGCGATTTGCCAGTCCACCTATAAAACATCAAAAGGTCCTCGGCGACCGAGGAATTGTCGTTGGTCCATGCGGACACCGGATAATCCTCGTTATCGTCGAAAAATTTCCACAGCCCGTATGTGGCATGTTTCGGGTTCATGTCCTGGAACCCGTTTTTTAAAACATACGACAGAATGTTTTCTGCGATTCTTTTGAAACTCGCGTCGCCCGACATTATTCCATACATGTAAAGGGCAGTTGCCGAATCAACGTTGCAATCGGAACGGCGGACAGGAATAAGCTTGTGATCGAGCGAACGAAATCCTTCAAAGACTCCTTCTGTTCCGTCTTTTTTCGGCATAACACCCGATTCGAGATACCATTTGATCAGTCTGTCGAGGACCCGGCGATACTTGTGCTTTCTGGACATGACATCAAGCTGTTCTTCGCGCTGAACACCGGCCCGATCAAACGTCATGGTGAGCGCGCCTTCCCTGTCAGGAACAAACTTCCACTTTTTAACGGAACGTGTTGTTTCAACATCAGCGGAAAGTCTGCGGCGACCCGCTTTAACGGCAAACGATATTTTGTAGCCGACCGGCACGCTTACAGTAACCGGCATTCCGGGAAGCGCCCAGTTTTTTTTGTCTATGTCTATGTTCCATGGCTCCAATCTCTGCGCATAAACTTTTTTTTGCGATTCAGGAAGCAGGTATATCAAAATTCTGCGCAATATTTTTTCCCACTGCTTCTGTAGTGGAAAATTCTTTTCAACGTAGCGCGATAGTTCAAACGAGGCATATACCCAGCTTTGTTGCTCCACATACCCGTACCATGAAGGCCCGGTTCTTTGCGCAAGAAGTGCGGGCCACATTTCGCGCCGTTCGGGAGTCCCGTATAAAACCTCGCGCGTTCCAAGAACCGTTCCGAAAGAAAGCAAAGCTTGCGCAGTTTTGCTGTAACCCGGCAAGAAACAACAGTTCCGCACGGGCAAAATCGCATTTTCAGGAAAATCGCTCGTTATAAAATGCGAATGAGAAACAAAAGCCCGCTCGTATTCCGCGGAACGCGGCGGCCCGTTATGCTTGAAAAGGAATATCTTTCGCAGGCGGTAGTCGTCGCTTTGAACATACTCGGCGTATAAACTGCCGCCGCGCGCTTTGAACTGCGTAAGTTTTGCCAAAACGCGCTCCTTTAAATTATTATCATCAGCCCATTCGAAATAACCGGGCATGAAAAGAATGCCGTGATATGGAGCAAGGCTTGTCCTCTCAAATTCCGCCGGATTGATACGGTTATAGTCAATGCAACAGGAATCCAGAATATCGCAGAACCCGTTGTTGTGCCGGGCATTTGCCGTTACACAAAGGAATCGTCTGTTGTTTTTTTCCATCTTTTTAATTTTCCGTTGAAAGACGGCTATTATTAATACCTTCTGATTTTTTTCAACAATTCGTTTCTTGCGGACATCAATTCGTTCAAATTGCTTTTCCGGACGGATTTCGTTGCATCGGCCACGGCAAGCAGTTCGTTTATCGCCCTTGCGCCTTCGCTTTTCGGCGATGCGTCAGCAATCTTCCGGGCTTTTTTAACCGTCTTGATCATATCCGGATAGCTTTCGATAAGCTTGTCGAGCATTACAACCACCTTGTGCGGCTCCGCAACTTCGCCCGTTACCGCAAGCCAGCTCTTGCATGCTGCATAATCCAGAGAGTACCGGATTAAATCTTTCATTACGGACGTAAAATCCTTCGACTTTTCCCTGGCGGTTTTTGTCGGGAAACAATGTGTCTCAGTATCAACTTTTTGCTGGGCAAAATTATCCGAGCGATATTTCGCGCGTTGTTTCTTGTCGCGGAAATTCGGCACGTCGTACGGTTTGCCGTTCTCCAGAGCGGACCTATAAGCTAAAATACCGGGTAAAGTACAGTCGCAGGCCTTGTATATTTCGAACGGCGCCGGCGTCCCAAATAAAATCTGCCGGGCAAAATAGTAAAGCGTCCAGAAATCTCCGCCGCCATGCCCGACTGTTGAGGCGTACTCGCCGAGCTCCGGCCAATCAGGCGTAATCTCCAGCTTCGGCGAGTATCCCGCGCCGCCAAGACGGAGATAAACTTTCTCGTTCCAGTCCGCAGCACCCTTTGTGCCCCATATTCTTTGCGAATGAGCGTCGTTCGATGTGCCGCCCATCAGGTTGCGCATAAGTCCGCCATTCGCGAAACTTATCAGAGACGGCGTGACCCCGCCCAGCCCCATCGGAGCCTTTACAGGATAACCGGGTAACCGAATGGGCGAGAGGAGGGCGACAACCCGCGTCGGCCGTTCCCCGGTTATATACATCACTGGCCCAAGGGAATGGGTGTTATAATAATGATAATTCAGCCAGCTTCGCCAGTTGTGTATTGAGTAGCCAGGTTGAATGGGAATATTGTCAATATATGTATAGCTTAACGAACGTACTTCATGCACATATTCGTATTCGGCATACATCAAGTCTCCGAACAACCCGTTTTTCCAGTGTTTTTTAAGATACATGTTCACTTTTGTGAACGGATAATTTTCAGACAGATTGTATATCAGGCCTGTTTTCTCGACGGTCTCGACAAGCTTCACGCCTTCTGCCGGAGTGTGGAAAGCCGTTACTTCCGACAATACATGTTTGCCAGCTTGAAGGCATTTGACGGCGTCGGGGCCATGCGCCGGGCAAAAGGTGGCCAGCAAAACCGCGTCTATATCGGAATTTAAAAAATCATCCGCATTGTCGGTGACAAAGGCTGAAGGGTTGTTTTTAAGAAACTTTTCGCGCATGTGCTTGTTGAAGTCACAGCCGGCTTTAACGTCAAAATTGAGGGCTTCGCAGATTTTGTAAAACGCCATGCCCCTGCCCAATCCCCATATCCCAAGTTTGATACGCTTGTCTGTCTTGAATATTTCCGAATTCATAGTTCCCCTTCAGCATGTTTCATACGCCATCTTACCAACATCTGTGTTGATCAGGATCAAAATTAAGAGCCTCTGCCGCATACCAGCTTCTTGCAACCGCTTCGCCGCTCCGGTCGGGCCGCACACCCATATTGCCAAGTAACACGTTGATGACGCGCAAAATCTTCGTTCTCTGCCAGTTTTCCGAAAACATCTCCGGATAAACCTGCAAGAATATGAACTTACCCTTGCTGTAAGGCAAGACGGCAAAAAGACCGCCTTCCTGAATCCTGCCGTTTGCCGGCAATTCGGTGATCACAGGAATCTCCATGACCTTTCTGTAAAAGAAATCCGAATCGGTTAAGCCCGATAATTCCGACATGCCGGCGGTTTTGCCCAGAAATGTTTGTTTCTTTTTAAGTCCGATTTTTAACGGCAGCCATTCCAGCGATTTTGAGTTGCCTGCCGCCGCAATTATCAAAGTTCCGCCCGATTCCACAAACGATATCAATGCCTGTCCGGAAGATTTGCTGACGACCGCAGGATGCGTTCCGTTGTCTTTTTCCCTTTCCGCCAATAAATCGTCAAGTTCGTTCATTAAAACATCGTTCGCATCCGTAGTAATCTCCTTCTTAATTAACAAAGGCTCATTCGGCGCTGCTTCATCATTGGCGTCTTCCGGCAGAATCTTCATTTCGCCGGCGCCAAGCCATACCGTGTCAACATTCCTTAATTCTTCCGGAGATTCGATAGCGCCATATTTTAATCCCAATTCTTTAAACAAAATATTCGTCCACCCGCCCGAATAAACATTACGCCACAATGCAAACCGCTTGTTCGTCATCGGCTTGGATTCCAAAATATAATCCAGCATGCGATTGATCAGCAATGTGGCAATAGGATCTAAGCCGTAACGTTCGGTAACATTCAGCGAACAGACAATTATGCGTCCCTTTCCCGGAATCAGTTCCATAAGCGGAGAATACAAAAGGTCAAATCCGCTGCTCGCTAGAATCCTGAAATTCCCTGTTTGCGGTTTGTGAAAATGAAACGCCGCCACTGTGCCTTTTAAACTCCAATGCGCAAAATCGTTGTGGCCGAAAAAATCCTTCGCATTACTGCCGTCCACCAAGCCGTATTCGAAGTCTTCTCGATAATCGGGATACGGATCGAGAATTTCCGAAGAGCCCCGCCAATTGCGCATTTCGCGATCGCGCAATCCTTCCACAATCGGATGATCCTGCGCGCTGACGAACACATGCCTGAGATTCGGATCGTCACATTTAAGACCAAACACGTTGCTGACAACCTGTTCGAAGCACAGTACGTTCATTCCTTCGCTCACTCTTTGGAAGATTTCGGCAACGAGGTTTGTGTCTGATGGAAAACTTTTTCTGCCAATGACAAGGACATCATTATCGTCCGGCAATTCCTTTAACAATGCTTTTTCAAAAGTCTCAAATTCAACGCCAGCCTTCTGGAGAACAGCCCGTGTGCCGAAATTTTCATCCATTAAAATCACCCGTTTGCCCAATTGCCGTTCCGGCTTCGGCAGGCGTGGAAAGATTTCTATTTCAAAAACATCGTTTATATTCCCCGCGTTATGCCTGACCGCAAGTTCTATTGTGAAATCCGCGCGTTTATCCGTAACAGGCGCGGCAAATTCAAAAGCATGCGCGGTTTGTTCACCCGCAGGAATGCTGAAGTTTTTTCTCCATGTTTGATGTTTTTTACCAGTTTCGGATTCGATCAGCGACCATTCGGCGTCAACCTGGATATCGTGAAAATTGGCGTTGATAAAAATGACCTGTTTTTCGATGGTTTCTCCCGCAAAAAAAGCATGGTCCTTGGCGACAAAATTATTTGCGGGTCCGGCTATATACGCCAGAAACGGAGAATTGAACTCGGCGAACGCTGAGTCTATGCGGCTTAATTCCTGAATATGCGGCAAATGCGTTGGAGTCGTCATAGCCATGAACTGATAAGACACCCCGTAAGTGCGCCATGACCTGAGGCAGTTTTTTACGGCCAGAACGGTCAGTCGGGTAAAATTGCTGTCATCACCCGTCGCGCCCAGGTCCACCTTTGTTTTTTCAATCGTCTCGGGAGTTTCAGCGTCATAGGCCCAGTTGCCGAAATATCTTGCGGCATGTTCGGCGAATACTGTAGGCGCACCACGAATGTTGAATTCCGCAACGCTATTGTCGTGGACCTGCCAAAGAAAACCGTAAAGAAACGACCATAACGACGTTTCCGTGAACACAAACGGCGCAGGCTGCTTCTCGTGCCAATACGAAAAGATTTCTTCGTAACTCTGCAACGGCGTGCCGTATCCCATGTAATGCATATGGGACCGAAAATCGCCGGTGACGCCTTTTGTGTAAAAACCGACCGGCC
>JAFGTH010000003.1 GCA_016934225.1 Lentisphaerota bacterium
CGCAATTCAGCGCGAAACGAGCCGAACCTGTTCAGCGAAATTTTCACCGCTTTCTCCTGCACTATTCCGGCCTTGAGCTTGAACACAACGCTTTTCTCCCAGCGTTTCTCGTTATAGCAATCCACCAGGCTGATTTGCGGTTTAACTACAGTGTCAGCCTCGTAACTTACTGCAGAAACTTTTATGACGACATTTTCCTTTTCCTTGAAAATGTTGCCCGGCGGCTCGCAATAAATGCCCATTTCAACCGGATCGGCAGGCACAAAAACAGATGCATCCGTTCCTTCAACCAGCATTGCGCTGTCCATTCGGATTGCGCCCCGTCCTCTGAAATCCAGTACAACTTCCAGGTAATTTGTTGCCGGCTTATACTGAAACGCAATCCGTTGCCATTCCTCATTGATCGCTTTGCCGTTAACAGCCATGCCTTTCCCTTCGGCTTTGAAATCGGCCGCGAACGTGTATGTCTTGCCGGGCAAGACCGTGACAGGCCTATAGGTCATTCGCCACTGCGCCGCCCATCCCAATTGAGGAGCAGTCAGAATAAGCGAACGCTTGCCGTGCGTGGCGGTTGTGTCGTCGGTAACGGCCATGGGCGTCTTGTCGAAATATGGGCTCGCCCAATCGTTTAAGAGCCCAAGCTCGAAACTGCCGTTATTGAGAAAATTTATCTTTGCCGACGGACCCTCTTCGGCGGCTGAGCAATACAGGTCAGCACAGAAGCAAAACAACAGTAAGCCTATTCCAACTGCGACAGTTCTTGATTGTTGAGTCATTTCAATTTGCTCCTATTTTGTTTTTAACAGATTTCTCACAAATTATTTTGGCGTTAAACACTTGCTTTTAGGTGCTCTTCACATTGAATCGCGTACTGTCGTAATATCTCCTCTTCTTCAGCAGGCCTTGGGATATTCCCGGAAAGAATAGGATCGTTCGTAGTTTCGAGAAAATATTGTAATTCGGCGGTCAACTCATTTTCAATGGCTTTATATTCCGGAGTCGAAACGAGATTGTTTTGTTCATACGGATCTTCACTTATATCATACAATTCCAGTTTGGGCCGGGGAACAAGATGATCGTCCCCCATCATTAAGCCCGTGGGACTCAAACGCGAACCCGCAGGCATGGTCAAAGCAGGGCCCTCGTCGAAGTTGCGTATTAATTTATACCGTTCCGTCCGTACGCATCGTTTGACATCTCCCGGCATCGTGTTCATCTCCGCAAAGATTCTTTGATTCGGGACATAGCCGGTTTCCTGCAAAAGTCCTAAAAATGAATGCCCTGATATATCCCCGGGTATTGGAGCGCCGGCCACGTCGAGAAGGGTTGGGAAGATATCAACATTACTCAATAGCTCCTTGCTAATCCGACCGCCGGCGAAACCGTTGGGCCATCGCATGATCAGGCAGGTATTGATGCCTGCGTCGTACAATGTTCCTTTGGCCCGTGGAAAAGCGATCCCGTGATCCGTCGTAAAAACAACCAGAGTGTCGTTCTTTAAGGGAGAGTGATCAATTGACTCAAGAATGGCGCCAACAGCCAAATCCATGTCCTGTATAGTGCCGTAGAAATCCCTTAAATCCTCGCGTAACCCAGCAGTATCCTTGAGGTATGGCAATGGCGTTAGTTCGTCGAAATTAAGTTTTAGTTCGCTTTCATGGTTAAACACTCGCACAGTTCGGTGAACTTCAGTGAAGCCGATTTGACAATAAAAAGGACTGGGCTCGCCAACACTTTTTTTCTTGACGAATTCGCGGACCAAAGGAGCGACTCCAGAACCTTTCTGGGAACTGATATCAATCGCGTCAAAACCAAGTGCGCCAGGATCTTTCGATTCGTGCTGATGCCCAAACAGAAACGTGTCGTAACCGGATAGCTTCAAGGCTTGCGCCAATCGCAGCTGCCCTGAAGGAATGTCCCATCCTAAATTGACAAGCCCCATTAAACCATTAACATGCGGATACTTGCCGGTAATAATTGCTCCACGACTGGGACTGCAAAATGGCGCCGCACAAAAGTGATTGTCGAATCTGACGCCCTCTCCGGCCAGACGATCAAGATTCGGCGTGGGAATTGACCTGTCATTCCGATAACAAGCGAGATGGGTTCCAAGGTCGTGAACCACAATCATGAAAATATTAGGTCTCCGCATTTTCTACTGCCTCTAAATACTGGCGTTTTCAATTTTCCTATGTACACTATATCAAAAAGCACATTGCTGACAGAACATTTTTACGACATAATTACGTTATTCCGATATGATACAAGAGTTAAGAATCAGACAATTGGGAAAATACACTTTCCCCCAATCGAATCGCCAGATATTGACCGAACCCTGTATAGGGTTTTTCCAAAAAGGATTCGACAGTATTAAACTGCTCTCACCCTCCGGTCAGATGATTTACGAACAAAGCGCCAATGAGCCGTTTTTAATGCTGGGGTATAAAGGGTGCCAGATTGACTTCAAGGCCAACAAGGACCGCGAGAATTGGGTAATCATGCTGGAACCAAATGCACTCTTTCAGAAAACGGATGACGTTCAACTTGTAAAATTTCATTATGAGAACACATGGTTGACGCTGCCAATTATCACCGTTTTGGAAAAGGATCGTGTTGAGAGTTGTAGGCGAAAATTTCAAGCCATGCATGACGCTTGGCAGACACCACTTCCTATCAATCAATTTCGAGTCGAATGCGGAATCGTCGAGACGATTCACCACATTTTGAACACAGCCACCCTGTCCAAAGCCAACCGGTATGCGCCGGAACAGGTGTTAAAAAATTTGATTGATGAGGATCGCTCGTCGAGCTACAACCTTTCAGAGTTGAGCAAACAATGTGGTTACTCCAGCGATTATCTGCGCATTCTTTTCCACAAACGATACAATGTCAGCCCGGTGGACTATCGCCAGAGACAACGCATGACCCATGCGATGAACTTGATCACGTCAACGGATTTGTCGGTTCAGGCGATCGCCCGTCGTATAGGATTTCGTCATGACACCCACTTCTGTACGACATTTAAAAAAAGATTCGGATTAACACCGCTGCAAGCGATAAAAACGTTTAGGCATGGCGTCTATCAAAATACGCATAATAAATAGGCCTCACGCATATGTACAAGCGGCCGGTAGCCACAACCAAAGAATACCGGCCGCCGGTCAAAGGTCGCAAGTTGAAAGTGAAGACAGCGATCGTGCCGTAATTTCATTCACCCGCTGCAACCTTTTTCAGAATGAATCTGCCGAAATTAACCGGCATTCGCCGGTTGAAGGCAGAGAGGGTCACTCATTAAAGGCGCGGCGCCAACAGACATAATGCTCCATTCCGACAGGTTCGGTTGACCAACGAGAGACAGTTTGATATGCTAAGAAAGATGAAATTAATAATTCGTTATTGCGTTTTCATTGCCGCGGCATTGATCGTTTTGGAAGGCGTTGCTTTTCTCGCCGGGTGCGAATTTTCCAGCAATAACGAATTAACAATTGATCCGCCTGAGACTACCTTGGGGCAAACCGATGGATCTATAACGCTTACTGCGTCATACAGCGATTCCAGTATGGGCAAATTGGCGCTGCCTCTTAAATGGTCGGTTCATAATCCGGAGCTCGGCATGATAACCGGTTCGTCTGATTTCGAGGCTGTCTATGTTCGTTTTCATCCGAATGGCGTTAATGTGGTTGAGGTCAAAGATCAGTATGGCGCAAAAGGAGTGGCAGCAATCGAGCAAGTTACTACCGTGTCAGTTGTGACATCCGGAACTACGACAACAACTACATTGCCTTGATCAAGGCGGTCATGGATATGACAGAGTGACGGAATCGTCAATCACAACAACAAAAGCCGAAATAGTATCGCTCCCGTTCCATACTATGCTTGAAAACTGAAGATCATGTGTTTCGTCCGGCAGTTCTGCACCACCTGTTGCTTTAACCGTTGTGCTGGCAGTCCCGTACGGTAACGGTTGAGTAGTGAAATCCGATCCGTCGCTCCATAAATTCTCAATGGTGATTCTGTCTTTGGAGGCAGAAGCCGTCATTTCTTCTCCCGACGAGGTCGCAGTGCTTGCTTCGTTCGTACTGCCCGAATATATTACTGGGACCGTCGGTCGTTCTGTGTTGTAAGCAACCTGGTTAATGACTGCAATACCTTTGGCGCCATACTGATCTCGAACTGTAACGGTATTAATGCCATGCTGAGATGTGCAAATATATACGGCGTATAGACCATGATCCTGAGCAATATAGCCAAGATTGGAATTGGTCGCTTTCCATTTCAAAGGCAATGATAGATCGCGCGTTCCGCTCATGACCGCCATGGTCATGGAAGCGATATTCGGACCAATTGTACTGTCGCTGGGTTCCACGGACAACACAAACCCGCCATTTTCCTCACAACTCGTGGCCAGTACTACTGCCAACACAGATATCCAAATAAAAAACGGAATGATTATGCCGCGCTTGATATCATGTTCATGATTGCCCGGCATATTCATTTGAAAATCTCCCGTGTTGTATGAATTCTGCAAATTGACACCGTTTCTGTCAAGTCATGCCATGTTGAGTTTCGTCCCAAATTGCCGAATAGACGCCAAATCAAGCGCATACACGGCCAAGAACACAAATGGACGAATAATCACGCAATGAGGCGCAAAGATAATGTTCATTCGACAATTATCTTGTGTCGCCGAACCTTTTCGGCGTATTGCTCGCTCTGGTAAATCCATGATCGAAGATCCCTTTCATCTAATGGTTCGGGCCATATATCGTCGTCTGTACCGGCGATTTTGTCCGGACCCGAAGAAAAGAGCTTAATTATGTTGTTCGTTACATAATAACAATATGCGGAACCCCATGGATCTGGCTTGACCAGAGTCAGATAGTTATATGCCCATCCGCGGATGCCAGGATTAACAACCAGCGCTTCGAGTCCTTCGTCAATGGCCGGGTATCTGTCGCAATCGTTACGGAACAGTTCAAGCGCTATACTGATTACAAATAAGTCCTTTTGCGCTACTGCATCCTTGCTTACCACACTTGCGGGCGATTTGCTGATGTGGCTGACTCGTCCACAAAGCATGGCTCCGGTAATTGCAAGTGCAACTATGATAAGAAAAATCGTAATTGGCCGACGTCGAAATCCGACTTCCGGAAAGAGAAATTCTCGTCTCTTCTTTTCGGCTTCACGCCATATTTTGTCTTTGGCCTTTTTTCGCTCTCGAATAGTGACTTTTTTGAAACGACCGGGAATTGCCATTGTCCTGCCGCAATTCGGACAGATGGCTTTTGGTTCGCCCTCGTAACTGTGTTTGCAGTATGGACAACGAAATTTCATCTATGCAAGAGCATAGGAGATCAAAGCATAAAGATCAAACATTGGACTCTTTAGAAAATCTCCGCAAGAGAATCGCTCACGTTTCTGCGCTGAAATACCGAAGACACTGAAACCAAATGTTACGGGTCAATGTTTTCGAGTTTGAGAGTATCCATGTCAATACGCCGATAGAAACAATTACGGGGCTCCCCCCTGCGATTCTTTGTGTGGCAAATACCGCCTCTACGGGGCCTTACTTTATAAAGCAAGGAATTCTGCTCGCAATTGACGTATGCCTCCATAATTGCGTATGTCTCGCCCGAAGTCTTGCCTTTCTCCCATATTTCGTTGCGCGATGTGCTCCAGAGAATAAGTGTCCGAGTTTGGAAGGATCGTTTCATTGCTATTTCATTAGTATAAGCTATAAGAATAACCTCTTGCGTATCTATGTTCTGAATGGCAACCGGAATGACATTCGGGCAGTTTTTGCCTGTCGCAGCGATCTTGCCAAAGTTCAATGCCAGGTTGTTACTTTCCTCGAGCGCGCTCATATAACATTCCTATTGTTGAACAGTCTACACAACACCGCTATGCAAGGACAAGTGAAAGAAAATGGAACCATGAAGGTCAAAAATCTATTCTGTTCATTAAAAAAACGCTTTTCTTCAACCCAATATGCTCAATTCCTGCGCACTGTTCCAATCAAACCCGATTATTTCACGGCCCGTGCGCCGTGCGCTTGCGCGATGGCAATGTCTTTATTCCTGGGCGTCATGACGGCCCAGTTACAAGACCCATGCCGTTTTCAGGCAAAAAACAGGCAAATTGCTCTAAAATTCCATATATAACCTAAACAAACTTTTAAAGGATTGTGGCTTTTTGGCGTAAAGCGGGGTATTATATGTACAGGGAAGTTTAAAGAAATAAGGCGGTTCAGGACAGCCTGCGATGTTCTGGACCAAAGTCGGACTGCAGCATTACTTGTTTCACATTAAGAGTAATACATAAGGCAGACAAGTTGCCGGGTTTGAGTTGCAGGCAAATGGGTGATGTATGTATCTGCGATACGCCAAGCGCAAATTTTATTTCCGACAGAGAAACACAAAGGAGAAACGGCGTGTGATCTTTGGCAAAACCGGCGCGTTGTTTTCCGCAGGCTGCGCTGTTTTGATCTTGGCGTCCGAATTGCTCGCCGGTGAACCGGCAATCGTAAACGGGCCGGGGGCTTCTGTTACTGTAACTAACATAGCGATGGGATCTACATGGAAATATCTGGATGATGGTTCTGATCAAGGCACAAACTGGCGAGAGATATCATTCAATGACTCTGGATGGTCTTCAGGGCCGGCAGAGCTTGGGTATGGAGACGGCGATGAAGCAACAGTGGTCAGCTATGGTCCCGATAAGAACAACAAGTATATCACAACCTACTTCAGATGCTCGTTCATAGACGACGGGAGCGTAGTTTGCACAAACGCCAGAATCAGGATTCTTCGCGACGACGGTTCTGTGTCTTATTTGAACGGCACAGAAATCAATCGCGCAAACATGCCAAGCGGAGAAATCGGCTATCAAACTCTCGCTTCCAGCGCCATTGAAGAAACTGAGAACACATCGTACACAACGAATTGGCCCGTTAAGGGGACAAATTTTCTTGCCGTTGAGATACATCAAGCGGATTTAAAGAGTTCAGATATAAGTTTTGACTTCGAGTTTATTTCCTACGGCGTCGGCGGTTCCGACGGCGCTTCCAACATTACAGCCAGCGCGGCAACGCTCTATGGTAATTTGATGAATACTGGATCCGTACCGACAACCGTTCACCTGTATTGGGGTGATAACGACGGAACAAACAATAAAGCGGCTTGGGATCATTGGACAAACTTCGGCGTTCAAGCCGAGGGATTATTGACCACCAATATTACAGGGTTAACGCCCGATACTACTTATTATTTCCGGTTCTACGCCACAAACTCCTATGGCGACGATTGGGCAATTCCGAGTGAAAGCTTCCAATCAGGCTCCGGCGATCCGGTTATTATCAACAACGCGGCTTCCAATCTTACGGTTAACAGCGCAAACCTGAACGGCTATCTGACATCAACCGGTCTGGCCACGACAACAGTTCATCTGTATTGGGGTGATAACGACGGAACAAACAATAAAGCGGCTTGGGATCATTGGACAAACTTCGGCGTTCAAGCCGAG
>JAFGTH010000034.1 GCA_016934225.1 Lentisphaerota bacterium
AATCGGGATGTGACCATGTTCACCAGGCAGCTTGCCGGCTTGACCAAGTCGAATGTGCCCATTCTCAGGGCATTGTTCACAATTTCCGAACAGACCGAGAATAGAAGTCTTCAAAAAGTTGTGGCCGATCTTGAACGCACGATACGAGATGGGAACATGTTGTCCGACGCGCTCGCGAAATATCCTAAGCTCTTTTCCGATCTGTATATTAACATGGTGCGTTCGGGCGAATCCGGTGGTGTGCTCGATATAATCTTGGCGCGATTGAGCGAAGCACGAGAAGCGGAAGAGGATCTCAAAAGAAAAGTGCGTGCCGCCATGGCGTACCCGATACTTATAATTATTGTCGGATTGGCTACCGTTGGGGTGCTGTTGACGGTTTTTTTGCCGCAAGTGATTGATCTTTTCAAAGATTACCACGACTTACCGTTGCCTACGCGATTGTTGATTGCCATAAGTGAGTTTGCGTCACACAACTGGCATTGGGTGGCTCTTATACTTATGCTGGCCGGTGTCACGTTCAGACGTTTGGCGGCAATGGAGACAGGACGCGCTTTCGCGGATCGGATCAAATTGCATATTCCATTATTCGGCAAATTCTTGAGACTCACCGATATAGCGAGATTCGCCCGCACCCTGGCAATATTGCTGGATTCCGGGATACCGATAGACAGAGCGCTGACTCTCAGCGCGAATACTTTAGAAAACACTATTTTGCGCGACGAAATCCGTGATGTCAGAAATGCCGTCGTAGAGCAAGGCGTGCCTCTTTCCTTTGGTCTTCGAAAAACGCAGTATTTCCCGTTGCTGGTTTCCAATATGGCGGCGGTAGGAGAAGAAGCGGGTCGGCTCGACGAGACTCTCATTGAAGTGGCGTCCTTTTACGAGAAAGAACTTGATGCGCGGAGCGCATTGACGACATCGTTGTTGGAGCCTGTTCTTATTCTGATAGTCGGAGCGGTGGTTGGCTTAATTGTCGCTGCCATGCTTTTGCCTATATTTGAGTTAAGTTCGGCTCTTTGAACCGATTGCAAAGAATGCGGCATATTAAGGTGTCTTTCGGGAATTTCTTTTTCCTGCGCGAGTTTGTTCCGACGGCGGTTTTTGTCGGTCTGGCAAGCCTGTATTTTGGAATAGCTTCGCCTGTTTCCGCCGGTGAGAAGTCCGAGTGGAAAAGCTTGAGTGGCAAACATTTTATAGTTTTCTACATGGACGAATTGTCGTTTGCCGAAACCGTGGCTCGGTTCGCGGAGAAATACTATCACGAAACAGCCAGGCAACTGGGCTACACACGATACAAGGGGTTCTGGCTATGGCGTAATCGAGTACGGATCTACATATATAGGAACCACTCCGAATTTATTGCTCAAGTAACTGCGCCTCAATGGGCCGCCGGGAAAGCCGACTATGGCAGTAAATCAATATTCACCTACAGTGGTAGCGAGGAATTCATCAGAAGCCTCCTAAAACATGAATTGGCGCACCTTGTTTTCAGAGATTTTATAGGTTTCCAAGGGGAAGTGCCGCTTTGGCTTGATGAAGGAGTGGCCCAATGGCTTGAAGGACGCTCGGATATTTCACATGAATTTGTTAAGCAAATGGCAAAAAATGACCGATTATTGTCCCTTGCCGATTTAACTGCCACCGATGTGCGCCATGAAAAGGCAGCCGGCGACGTTGCCGAGTTTTATGCTCAATCTGTTAGCGTGGTTGAATTCATGATACGACAATATGGCGCTCAAAAATTCGAAAGCTTTTGCAGACAGCTCCGAAACGGGAAAAATCTCAATGACGCTTTACGATTTACTTACGGCGGGACAATACGTAGTATCGAAGAAATTGAAAAAGCATGGAAGAAGTCTTTGGAGCTGCGTTAGATTTCTCCATCGGCCCGACGAATTTTGATCAAAACAGGATCTTAATAGGGAGGGACAACCGGAATGATTAGCCGAAAACCAGGTTTCACGCTTATTGAACTGATGGTCGTAGTCATTATAATAGCGGCCCTTGCCGCCATGGTGCTGCCCAAGGTTCTGCCGGCTTCGGATGCGGCGAAAAGAGATATAGCCAGAGGAGATATGGCGGGAATTAAAACAGCTTTAAAGCTGTACAGACTTTATAACGACCGATATCCAACAACCGAAGAAGGCTTAAGAGTGTTGCTTAAGCCGTCAACATCCACAAGCTGGAAAGAAGCATACCTTGATTCGGAACCTGTGGATCCGTGGCAGAGGGACTATAAGTATGAGCATCCTGGTTCCCGTAGTGGTTCCGAGTTTGATATCTGGTCGCTTGGTCCGGACGGTCAGGATGGAACCGGAGACGATGTGACCGGTTGGGGTAATTAGTTGTGTGCCGGGAATTGGCCGGAACCCGAAAAAAGCAATCGAACAAGATAAATCCTCGGATTCAGAGGTCAGGATGATACGCTGTTCTGAATATCAATCTATCCTGTCGGGTCTCGTTAAACTGCCGCATCAATCGCATTCTGTTTCGATGTCGCGGAACCTTTTTCGGAATACGTTACGGGCTGGGTTTACCCTTATAGAAGTGCTGGTTACAGTGGTTATCTTGTCGGTGGGCATCGTGCTCGTGTTGCGTTCTTTTGAAGTCGCACTGTACGCGCTGGGACAGGCAAAAGAGAGTATCATGGCCAATGATATTATTGCGTCAAGGATCACCGAGATAAGACTGGCGAATGTTCAGGATGACGGCCCGGATGTTGGTTCTTTCAATGGAATGTTTACCGACAGACGGAAAGGATTCTTCGGTAATTGTGCGATCACAGCCCGGATGCGGAGTTTTGACGGTTCCAACACCCTCCATGAAATAAGAATTGAGGTATGGCGCGAAGCGCTGAGTCGGCAATATTCGGCCGGCACATATCTTTGTGTTGCAAATTAGGCCTCGTGAAACGGCGGGCAGTATTGGTTTTATGGATTCGACGATAAACAATAGACGGGAAACATGAAACGGGCTTTTACACTGATTGAATTGATTGTTGTTACGGCCATTCTAGCCGTTGTTATGGCAGCCCTGGGGTCGTGTCTGGCCGGCGGTATCAGGGCTTGGGACGCCGTGAAAAAATTTAATTCGGGCGAGCTGGAAACAGTGCTGGGTCTGGCTATGTTGGGAAAAGACGTATGCAATACGATGCGTTTCCATGATATTCCATTCGAGGGCGATTCCGGCTGGATGTCGTTCCCGGCGATTCTTCGCAAAAGTTCGGACGAGTTGAATCGTAACAATTCAAGCGAAATGGTTGTCTCTCTGGGCACGGTGAAATATTACGTTGATCCGAACATGCGAGCGCTTGTCCGAAAACAGTGGTTTTATCCATATCATGAGCCGACATACATGTCAGGGGAGATAATAGCCTCGGACGTCAAAACTGTCGCATTGAAATATTTCAGGCTCCCGCATCAGACCGGAGAGGATAATGGCAACATGCACACGCCGTCTTCGGGCGAGTGGCTGGATTGTTGGTCGGACAGCACTAATTTGCCGGGCGGACTCAGTATCGAACTTATATTTACGGATGAACACCGCGATCCGATGACGCGGATAGTCCTGATTCCCGCGGCGGAAGCATCAAAGGCGAACTATGATTAACACTGATTCACAACGGCTAAACGCTGTGAAGATCACGAACGGCAGTGTTCTTGTGCTGGCGCTTTGGGCTCTTGTTTTCCTGGGCGCCTTGGCGATTGCCGTAGGCGCATACGTCTCTTCGAGCATTCAAATAGCTCGTGAAATTAAACGCAGGACTGTAGGTCATGCGTTGGCGCTTGCGGGAGTCGAAAAAGCTGTAATGGAATTGCTGAACGATACCAATTCGTGGGACGGGATCATTGAGGATTGGAGTGGAAACGAGGATAAGTTTTCCGGCGTCGAGATGCCGGACGGCAGATTCAGCCTGGTAGTCGCCGGTGAGCCGTGGCTGACTAACGGCTTTCCTGAAAAGCTTTGTTATGGGCTGGTGGATGAAGAGAGAAAAATCAATATTAACAAGGCTAATGCAACTCTGATTTCATGGCTCATCAGAATTGTAGCGGGAACGGATGAAACAACAGCGGGCGGTATTGCAGGCGCAATCAAGGATTGGGTTGATCCGGACGAAGAGCCAGGGTTGACAGGGGGCGCCGAGAATAGTTATTATCGCGCACTCGATCAGTCATATTCTTGCCACAACGGCAGTTTTGATTCGCTGTACGAGTTGCTTTTGGTGAGGGGAATGACCGCGGAGATATTCAGGCGGCTGGCTCCGCATATAACAGTTTACGGCGCCGGAATGGTTAACCTGAACACGGCTGGTCCGGAAGTATTGGAGAGCATAGCCGCATTATATGGCGCAGATGCGAACGTTCGAAGCAGTCTGCCGGAAAAAATTTTGAAGTTCAGAAAAGACGGCAATGTTTTCGACAATGATTCGGCTTCTGCAATCGTGTCGCAACTGAACGAATTCATCTCGCTTGATACGGCTGAGAAGTCTATTCTTGGGCTTATGAAGCGTTCGACAACAGTGCGATCGTATTGTTTTCGAGGCGTTGCCGTGGGTATACTAAAAGGAAATGCTGCTGTCAAAGTTTCGTCGAAATTAGTTGTAGACAGCCGGATTGATTTTGTTTACGACAGGCGCAATCGGGCAAAAGTTTACTGGCGCATGTACTAGGTCGCAGAAGCAGAACCGATTGTTGGGAGAATAATAATGGCAACCAACCGGAAAACCGGTGTGGACACATCGGTCATTATCGAGATTGGCAACGATTGGCTGAAGATCGTGCAAATTGACGGCACAAGTGCCGGCCGATCCATTTCCCGAATTCACCTCGAGAGAATTGAGTCGTTAAACAGCGCTGTTACCCAAACCGTTTCAAAAGCGTTTAAAAGTCAAAAATTTGCGTCCGTTCCTGTTATTGCATGCTTGCCAAAGCAGGTGGTCAACATTCGTATGCTTGATCTTCCCTCGACCGAAGCCGGCGAAATAGCCGATATGATCGAATTGCAGATTGGAAAGCAAACTCCTTACTCAAGGGACGAGATAACGTTCGACTACAAGACGTTTTCTTCAGAACGCTCCGGTTATACCAAGGTGATGCTTGCTATTGTTCAGAGAAGTATTTTACGGCAACGCTATAGCATCCTGGAAGATGCGGGACTGGATATTGCCCGTGTGTCTGTGAGTTCCGAAGGGCTTCTTAACTGGTATAATATTGTTGGCATATCGCCGGGCGGAGGTGCTTGCGTTGCCGTGTTGGATGTGGATTCCTTTTGTTCGGATTTTATTGTAATGTACAACGGCGGTGCGGTTTTTACCAGAAGCATACAAATCGGCGCGAATCATTTGCAACAGGAAGAGCAGAAATGGTTGGACAAATTCGCTCGGGAAATGAAGCAATTTCTCGAAGCATTTCAAACTGAATCGCCCGGTTCGCGGGCCGAAAAAATAATCCTCACCGGCGCGGGAGAGAGGATTAAAGGTTTGGCGGACTGTATTAGATCGCAGAGCGGACTCGAAGTAGGAATAGTAAGCGGCGTCAAGGGCATTAAGGAAATTCCTAAATCCACGGATTTGGAATCCGGTCCTAATAGTACTGTATCTTTAACGCCGCTGGTCGGAATGGGGCTTGAGCCGGATAAGTTGGAATTTAATCTAGTGCCTGAAGCAGTTGTTCTAAGGAAAATGTTGGTCTCGAAAGCAAAAAGTTTAACGGTGTTTACCATGATGGTTATGACCATGCTCGTTGCCTTCTCGTTATTTGGGGTTACTAAGTTTTTTGTTAGGAAAACCAGACTGTTGCGAATAGACGCCGAACTTGTGGCTAAAGAGCCGGCTGTCCGCGAGATGAATCGTATGAGCGATATATGCGCTGTGGTTCGGAGAAGGCAAGATGCGAGATTCGCCATGGTTAATTTATTGGCCGAAATACATCCTACGATTCCCGACAACATGTACCTTGATTCACTGGATATTGATATCGCGCAGAGACAATTGATCCTGTCCGGAACTGCTGAAAGCAGCAAAGATGCGAGGCTGCTAGTAAAAACCCTTGAACAATCGCCGCTGTTTGAAAATGTCAGCGAAGCCGCAGCCATTACAAAAGATCAAGTTTCCGGACGATTCAAATTCAGAATAGCATGCGCTCTGGAGGTGGGTCAGTGATTTTTGCCAAACTGGAAAAACTCGATGCCCGCGAGAAAGTATTCCTGGCAGCAGCGGTTATTGCGGTGCTGGCGGTACCGATAGATTGCATAGTGGTGCGAGGTTTGACAGCCAGAATCAAAGAACTTGATAACCAAATTGTTATAAAACAGGATGAACTCAA
>JAFGTH010000035.1 GCA_016934225.1 Lentisphaerota bacterium
TGACATATTGCGCGAAGGGGAAACCAATACCGTGTCAATACCGCTTGTCGGCCTGACCGACTCATTCATATACAGAAACTCTTATGATACGCGTCCGGAATATTATGTGATCGGCGGACTCGTCTTCTCTCCTCTTAGCCGTAATTACTTGCGATTAATCAGACACTCGCGAATCGGAATTTCCGAACAACGGCTTTTATACTATTCCGACTACGCAAAACTCGACTCGCTATATGAGGGCAAAAACGAATTCATTGTCCTTATCAAAAGATTGCCGCACAGTGTCAACACTTATACCGATCCATATATAAATGGGATTGTCAAAAACGTGAATGGTAATGAAATTTCATGTATGCAAGATCTCGTAGCGGCATTTGCCACACCGTCTGAGAATTTCCACGTTGTGGAGTTTGAGGATCACCCTGATTGCCTCGTCATTGATGCCGAAGCATTGCCGACCGCCGATTCGATGATATTGAACGATTATCGTGTCACTGAATCAATGCATTTGAAGGATGCGGAATGAGGCTTTTTCTTTTTATTCTTGCTGCTTTCAGCTTGTCGCATACAGCCTCGGCACAGCAACCAAACAACAGCTTTTTGGTCCAAATAATTGTGACATACCAGGAAGAAGATCCTTTACATCCATGGTTGGATCTTCAGCCGAATGCACGATACGGATATGGTGTTGTTATTGATGCAAACCGAGTTCTCACAACTGAGCCGCTGATTAGATACAATCGCCACATTGAATTACGACGACCGACTGCCGGAGTCAAAACGACAGCTTCGGTCGTGACATCTGACCCTTCGGCCGGATTAGCTATCCTCAGAACGTCAAACCAGGACGATTTAGGGGGAACAAGAGCAATACATATCGCAAAACAAGTCCCTTTAGACGCCTCTGTGAAAATACTCCAGCTCGACGGCACAAGTAATCTGCGAAATGATAATGCTCATGTGTTAAGGGCATCAGTAACATCAATGCCTTCATCTGCCAACCGCCGCCTTTTGTACAGCCTATTGGCAAGTGTTGCCGTTAACGGTCCGGGAGCAGTCGTTATCTATAAGGGCAAATTGGCCGGACTCGTTCAGGACTATCACAGCGGTACACGTGTTGCTCAAATGGAGCCCTGTACAGCCATCAACAGCTTTATCACCGACACAAAACATTCTGAGTACACAGGCATTGCTTCCGCCGGATTTACATGGAGCACTTTGGTAGATCCGACCAAGCGTCGTTTTCTTGGCATCGGAGAAAATATCGGCGGTGTCATTGTACATGCATGCTTACCGGGCAGTGGAGCATTCGATACACTTCGCCCGAACGATGTTATTATAGAATGGGATGGACACGTCGTGGACAATCTTGGCTTTTATAACGACAGGTTCTACGGCAGAATCGAATTTACGCACCTTGTCAACGGCACACGACAACCGAATGATGTGGTTCCCGTTACGGTGGTTCGCGACCGCAGGATGGTACAAGCACATGTCGCATTATCTCGTCAACTCGACAGGCATCTGCTTATCCCAGAGAACGTTACTGATACCCCTTCCCCATACCTTATCAGCGGCGGATTGGTTATTCGGGAGCTTTCTGGTAAATACATACGAGCCCATGGGTCTGACTGGCGTGGTTCATTCAATCCCCGGTTGGCGCATATGTATCTCTCCGGCCCACAGAACAATGCTTGTGTTAACGAACACGTTGTAATTCTTGCTGGCGTATTGGCTGATCCGATCAATATAGGCTATCAACATTTTTCAAACGAATTGATAACGCATATTAACGATCAGCCCGTTTTGAACATCAATGACGTCTTCCGTATTGTAGATGCCGATGACGGCCTCCGCTCGGTCAGGCTTAAAGGAATAGGTGTTGATCTTGTATTGTCAGAGAAGAACCTGAAAGAAGCCGATAAAAGGGTGGCGCATACTTATCGTATTTCCAATTTGAGACGCGAAGCGACCCAATAACGCAGATCCTTTTGTTCAATCATTCTTGACGGATATCCCAAGACTATCGGATAGTAAGAATAAACTTTTGCCCGTCTGCCAACGCGCAAAAAGCTCGAAAGGCCGTCTGAACGAGAATTATTCACATGAATGGTGGCATACGCAAAGCGATTATTATCTATACTGCCGCTTGCGTCATCGGAACTGCATTGGTTGTGTTTGTAGCGCCATTTGTTAAAGCGCATAAGATTAACACAAGACTGAAACACGCCAAATATCAACTGCAATCCGGTGATCCGGCTATAGCCTTGGGAAATTTGCAACAACTGCGCTCCCCTTCTGCCATTTATCCATGCCTGTCGGCATGTGTTTCGGATATGCTGATTGAAGCTTACATTGCCTTGAACATGTACGCTGAAGCTGAGGAATTGGCGCTGGATATCCTGTCACATCGCGGTCCGGTACAACGATCCGCTGTTGGGCTCTGGGAACATCTTCAGATTCTTCCGATTTCGATTATCAACAGCACAGGAAATCAACGAAATTCGAATTGTTTGAGCAGTATGCGCGGATGTGAAACTTTGGTTTCCTTGCTGAAGAAACAAAAGAATAATATTGAGATTGAGCGCGTGGCAATAAGTATTCTGGATCGAGACCCAGACAATTCCCTGGCACTGACTCTGCGTCAGGAAATTTCTGAAGCCGCAACGACAATGCCTCAAGTCGTGACAATCCAAAATGATGCGGAAGAGAAAAAACCGCACAAGGAATTGATTGATCACTATGCGCTGGCGCGAAAATATGCGTCAGCGCGCGATTGGGAGAACGCCCGACAGGAATGTACTCGGGCGATCGAGCAAGACCCGGGAAATAAACAATGCCGTGCGCTTATGGAACGCATCAAGATAGGTGACGCGAAATGGGCTATCGTCAAAACACCTGAAGCCAGTGCATATACTATCGAGGGTAAATATGTGCGAAAAATACCGGCCGGCACATTTCTGGAGATTAACGAGCTGAAGAATAGTCGTAACGGCACTTTGGCTGTTTGCACACTGTCAGACGACGATAAAAACATGTCCGACATTGTTGTCCGTAGTCGCGATCTTCATATCAGATTCGGCATCCTTTCCAATTTGTCAAAATCCGAACGCGCCTTGTATCTTAAAGAAACCCAATTAATGACGCGAATAGATGCGTTCAAAGCAAATCTACTTTCCACAGGTGCTAAGAACAATCCTCATGCTGTGGAATATGCAAATATCAAGGAAGAATATTCCCGATACTGGAAAAAAGTTGAGGCGTTAACCGAGAAACGCGACAAATCATCAGGCGAAGATCATGTTAAATACTCCGATGAATTACGGAAAATGAAAGGCGACGACATCAGGTTGGGTCAGACTTTCGAATCTGCCAAAAAACGATATGATGATTGGAACATGTTGAATGCATCCTCATCAAACAGCTCGGAGTTGGCCTCATTACAGGCTGAACTTGACAGCGTGGTAAGCGCTTTGCGCTCCAGACGGTGAACATGATGAAACATGCAATCGTCAGAACTATCATCGTAGCCATCTGGCTGTTGACACTGGGGTGGCTCATTAGATTCGAGGCATTCCCCGAATATTTCACGCGTGTATTGGATGGATATAAAGGCCTTGTCGGACACGACATTCTAGTGTCGGACTCATGGATGAAAATTCTCCATAATGACGCGCCCGTGGGTTATACACATGCGCATATGGATATCGTCGAATCGGATCCGGTGAAACGCTATCAATTGACCTATGACACATATCTCACACTCGATATTGCCGGTATAAAACAGTACATAAACATGTCTATGGAATCATATCTCGACGAAATGTACAATCTGCAGGAATTCAAGCTCTCGGCATCGCTTCAAGGACTTCTAATCAATGTGAAAGGCAGTCGTGGGTCGGGTAATACTTATGTTGTGCACATTGACGCAGGCAGCTTACATAGCAAACAGCTGTATAAGATTCCTGAAGGCGTTGTGCTCTATTCGCCCATGACAGAATTGAACATTCACAAACTAAAACCGGGCCAACAGATCACTGTTCTGACCTTCGACCCCATATCGCTTTCCAGAATAAGCATCAATATCCGCGCGATTCGTCAGGAACAAATCCATATAGACGGAATAACATATGATGCGACACTTCTTATCGCGGAATATCAAGGAACACAGATGTCTTCTTGGGTCAATGAAAAGGATGGCGTGTTAAAACAAGTGACGCCTTGGGGTTGGACATTGATCCGATGTTCGCCTGAAGAAGCGACAGTAAGCACATTCAAGCCGGACAACAATTCACGCTCTAAACACAAGACTAACACGTCATTAACAAATGATTTATTGCGGCAACTGGTTTTGCCGAACAATGCCCGTGATGTTTTATGACACAAGTCGAATTGTGAAAAGGACGTAGAAGAAAGAGGGGACAATGATTGAGATATCTAATTTCACAAAAAACTTTGGAGATATACAAGCGGTACGGAATTTGAATCTTCAAGTGCCGCAGGGAGAACTTTTTTGTTTTCTTGGACCAAATGGGGCCGGCAAAACAACAACAATCAAGGTGCTCACCGGTTTACTCAGACCAACTGCCGGGATAATCAAAATATGTGGTTTCGACGTCCAGAAGCAACCCATGGAAGCCAAGAAACTGGTCGGATATGTGCCAGACATGCCGTTTCTGTACGACCGGCTCACTACATCGGAGTTTTTCGAATTCACAGGCGACCTGTACGGAATCCCGAGGAGCGAGACAACCTCATCATTGGAGGATATGTTTGCGTTGTTTGGTTTACAGGAACAACGTTCGTCTCTTATAAAAGACCTGTCGCACGGTATGCGTCAGAGATTAATTTACGCATCTGTGTTCTTGCATAAACCGAAGGTTTTGTTTATTGACGAACCGCTAATCGGCTTGGACCCATATACTATTCGTCTCATCAAAGATCTGCTCAAACAAAAA
>JAFGTH010000036.1 GCA_016934225.1 Lentisphaerota bacterium
AGATCTGGAGCATATGGAAAGGTAATGCCCGTGTCCGCCGTTGAAGACGACTATATTACAATGAGCAACAACAAATCGAACCGATTGATCGAGGTGTTCGATAACATAGTCAGACAATCGGAAACGGCTTAATGGCTTTGATTTCCGCAGTTATTTGGCGTAAAGAACTCAAAGGCGTCGTTTTGTCCGCATTGAAACAGCGCAAAAATTGTTTTGCATTTTGTATGCGTATTGATATTCCTTAACCCTGACATCAAAAATTAAGACATAAATAGAAAGGATACTGGAATGCACAAAGAAACTATGAATCCGCGCGAACGATGGGAAGCGGTATTGAAACGCGAAAAACCGGATCGCATTCCAATGGATTATTGGGCCACCAAAGAAGCGTCGGCAAAACTTGTAAAACATATGCAATGTGGTGACCTTGACGAAGCTTTGGCAAAATTGCATGTGGACCGTCCTAGAGACGTTTACCCGAGATATATAGGTCCGCCTCGCAAAGAGGATACGGATAGTTTTGGTTGCAAACGTAAACGAGTCCAATATGGCGACGGGTATTATTACGAATGTGCATCCAATCCTTTGGCGCAGTATAATTCCGTTGAAGAGATTGAGAAAAATTACACATGGCCCACTAACGATGACTGGGATTTTTCAGGAATAGCCGATTCAATCAAAGGCTACGAAGACCAACCGATTAAAGGGGGAGGTTCTGAGCCTTTCTTGATATACTGCCATTTGCGCGGAATGGAACAGGCGTATATGGACTTGGCTTTGAATCCTGAGATTGTTCACTACTGCTTGGATAAATTATTTGACCTGGCTTATGATTGGACTTTGCGCATATACGAGCAGATACCAGGCAAAGTCTTAATCTCATATGTTGCGGAGGATCTCGGGTCCCAGGAATCTCTGCTTTTTTCGCTTGACCACATTCGCGAATTTATCCTGCCCCGAATGAAGCGCATGATGACACTTGCTCACGACGCCGGCGTTTATGTGTTCACGCACAGCGACGGCGCGATTAGAGACGTTATTCCCGACTTTATTAAAATAGGTTCGAATGTGCTGAATCCAATTCAATGGCGTTGTTTGGGCATGGAACGCGAAGGGCTAAAGAAAGATTTCGGAGACAAGTTGATATTTCATGGTGCCGTGGACAATCAGGAGATTCTGCCGTTTGGAAGCGTGGAAGACGTTCGCGAGGAAGTTTTGGAAAACATGCGGGTGCTTGGGGCTGGCGGCGGCTATATTCTTGCTCCCTGTCACAACATTCAGGTTGTCAGTCCGGCGGAGAACATAATAGCCATGTATGAAACCTGTTACGAGAACGGATGGTCGTGAGCATGTTGAATTCCTGCGGGTCGTTGTTTTTGTGACAATGTGTTGAGATTATCCGCAATTCGAAGACGTTGTTTTGCTGCCGCATTGTAGAGAAACTGCCGACGCGTAAAACATCCTGCGTTTTCCTGTCAAAATCTGCCGTTAACGTCGGAACAATCAATCTTGCGTATTTTATCAGGCCGACGCCGAAATAATTTGAAGAGGCATGCTATGTAAGAAATTGTTCGACGAACGAAACCATCCAAGCGGTGACATCAATTTTTTTACTCAGAAGTTTTTTTTGTTTTTCCTTCCAAAGCTTGTCAAGATTAGGCGTAGCCAGAAGATCTTGCATTTTTTCAAAAGCTTTTTCCTGTTGCGTATTAGTGAAGTTATAAACCATATCGTAAGCTTTTTCTTGTTCCGTTGTGTAGCACCGACCGGTCTTTGATATATAGATTGCGGGCACACCAAGCATGGCGCATTCGGATGCCATAGTGGCGCTTTCTCCCAAATATAATGATGCGTAAGCCATCAAATCATGAATGCGTTCCACGCCGACTTGGATCCGATATTTTTCAAAAGCAGGCGGAAGAGAGGTTTCCGATGTCACAAAAACGCGGCCATGTTTTTCCAGCTCCTTTGCAAAGCGCAGTTTGTTGGCGGGGGACAGACCGCTTTCTCCTACATCGTGAGAAGCGCCCCATGACACAAATCGGAGCAGATAATAAGGGTCTCCTGGTTTTACACCGAGATCGGATAAAACTGATGGATTGGGCCGGAATCTGTTCGGATGCAGGTATGCCAGTTCATGATATCCCGCGTAAGTGACATGTTTTCTGCCTAGGTTTACAGGATAACAATCTGGTGTACAAATACGCGTTGCGAACGGATAGGTAATGGCATTAGAGAGCGTGGCGTTGTCTGTGTCATAAAAAACTATGGTTGGAATACCGAGCAGTTTTCCGGCATGGACAATGAATGTGCCGGCGATCTGCAACATGATGTCAGGCTTTTCTTTGTGCGCCAGTCGGTACAACTTGCTTTCGTGTTCGATCATTTCGCGAATAAGCCCTGCCATCCCTTTGCGAACACGGCTGAGCAATGTGTATTCGAATCCAAAACAGTCCAGCAGTCGGAGATTCATTTCTTTATCGCGTGCAACGATGATTACAGTATGGCCGTGTTCGCGCCACAGATTAATGGCGTTGCGAAAGAAATGAGCATGCGCCGGATGACTGATGTCAACGAGAATCTTCATCAGTCGGTCTTTTTCCCTTTGCGGAGTTCCTTATCGATGTGATTTTCGATATACCAATTGATCATTTTGGGATATCCCTTTTCTAGAGGCCATTCTGGGCGGTACCCGAGCTTTCGCTTGGCCTTGTCTATGCTCAATGTGCCTCGTCTGGGTATTGTCTTGTCGCGCACACGGAACTCAGTTTTAAGATTTGGGAACGAGGCTCGTAGCAATTTGACCAATTCTATAATGGTTCGACTGTCGCCATAGGTGAGATTAAATGTCTCATTAAGCGCCCCGTCTTCGGTGATGGCCAGACAGACGCCTTGAACAAGGTCGTCAATATAAGTAAAATCCAATCGGTCAGATCCGTCGTCCATGATGATCAACGGCTGATCCATAATGGCGGCTTCGATAAAGAGTTGAGTTACGCGTCTGTTGATACAACGCGGACCGTATAAGGCGGATGGGCGGAGAATTGTGTACGGAATGTTGAATGTGCTGTGGTATGCCTTAATAAGAAATTCACTAGAAAGTTTTGATGCTCCGTAAATGTTAATGGGGTTACACGGCGAGTCTTCTGTCACCATGTTTGCCGTAAATTCTCCGTATGCCATGCTGGACGAGAAGTAGATGAACTGTTTGATGTTATCCGAGAATGTTCGGGATGCTTCAAGCATGTTTCGTGTAGCGGTGAGGTTGTTGTCGAACCCGTCTACTGGATCGGCCGTGACCAAGGCGGCAGATGGAATAGCGGCCATATGTACAATTTTTTCCGGCCGATGTTCCTTGAAGATACGAATAAGCGCTGCCATATCACGCGTATCCGCCTCAATAATAGGGTAACCGGTTTTTTCGATGATAGACATGCGTTGACGGATGAAGTTGTGATAAACGGGGAGTTTGACATGAAAATTAAAACTATCCAAGATCACCACGTCGGCGCCTTGCGAATGCAACGCGGAGACAACATGATGCCCAATGAACCCACATCCCCCTGTTAAGAGTATTTTCCCTTTCATTTTCCGGCTCTTTCTGTTGCCCATTTCTTCATTTTGTCAATGACATACTCTACATCATCATCGGACAAATGCAATCCCATGGGGATTGCAACGGATTTGTCTGCAATATGTTCTGCATTTGGGAAGTCGCCCTCTTTGAATCCGTATTTATTTCGGTAATAACTCATTAAAGGTACCGGGGTTGCATAGTAAATACTTGTTCCGATTCCTTGGCTTTTCAGATACTGAAGGCAAGTATCGCGATCAGCACTTGTTTTGGAATTAACCAGCACGTTATAAACAAAGAATCCATGTGCTGAATGAGGTGATTCAGGTGGCAACTGGAAGTAGTCGTTTTGCTTCAGACCCTCGGTATAGAGGCGGGCAACATGCCGGCGATGTTTTATGATTTCCGGGAGTTTGTTTAATTGGACCAGTCCGATGGCGGCTTCAACCTCTGTCATACGGTAATTGTAGCCAAGCGTTGTTACATCATAAAATCCTGGTTTCTTGCGCTTGTGCGGCGGTGTATCAATGCCGAATGCACGGCTGATTCGAACTCGATGCGCGATATCGTCCTGCGATGTTATAAACATTCCGCCTTCTATGGTGGTCATATGTTTAATGGGGTAAAAGGAAAAAGATCCTCCGTTACCAAAGGTGCCGACGGGTTGATCTTTATAGTAGGAGCCCACGGCGTGGGCGCAATCCTCAAACAGGAGGATATGATTGGCTTTACATAATGCCTGGATTTCATCCATTTCGCAGGGGTAACCGGCAAAATGAACCAGTTGAACGGCGCGAGTTTTCTTTGTCAAAACCCGGCTTATGGTTTCGGCAGTAACATTTGCCGTAATGGGATCAACATCGGCAAACACGGGTGTAGCGCCGCAGAATTCAACCGCGTGCGCTGTGGCCACATGAGTTTGGGCAGGGACAATGACTTCATCTGACGGTCCAATATCATGGCTCATAAGTCCCAAGTGCAGAGCGGCTGTACAACTTGAAACGGCTACGGCATGGTTTATGCCGATCATTTTTGAAAAATTCTGTTCAAACGCTTCGGTTTTGGGGCCGTGTGTAAGCCAACCACTGAGTAGCACCTCGGAAACGGCTTGGACTTCTTTTTCATTCAGGAATGGACGTCCGAAATTGACGATTCTGGTCGGTTTGCCTTTTGATACTATATGCATAATGATTATTTATACTGTTGGTTCCTAGACTGATCAACCAAATAACGCAACAGCAATGTTAACAGTAGTTTGTTATAGGCAACCGTGTTGTTAAAGCGTCTTCGGAACGGATAAGTTGCGTTTTGATAAGAACGAAGTTATAGTAACTCAAAATGTGAGAACAAAGATGGGTGGGGAACGGATTATTTTAGATGCATGTCGCAAGACGCTTGACTATGCAGAAGGCCTGGATTATTCGGGTTATGGCAAATTTGACGCCATGAACAGCCCTTTTCTTAAGGCGGTTTCTCTTAATAACGCTTTTCTTCGATTGGTAATCACGCAAATAATCATGCGGACGCCGGTGAATATGCGGCCTTTTTTCGGCGTTAGAAAAGAAAAAAATCCCAAAGGTATTGGATTGTTTGCGCAGGCATATCTGGATCTGCACAACGTTTATCAGAATCCCGACGATTTGAAAAAGGCCGAATACTGTTTGAATTGGCTTCTGGTGAACAGTACTCCTGGTTATTCAGGTTTGTGTTGGGGATACAATTTTGACTGGCAAAATGCCGGTTTATTCTTTGCCCCAAAAGGCTTTCCCAATTGTGTCACAACAGTTGTTTGCGCAGAAGCTTTGCTCCAGGGATATTTTGTCACAAAGAAGCAGGAATATTTAGATGCGGCCAAATCGGCAGCAAATTTTCTTTTATCTGATTTACCTGTGCTTTTACAAACCTCGGATAAGCTCTGTGTGGCCTATGTTCCAATTCAGAGTGTAAATATTGTAATTAACGTTAACGCTTTAACTGCTGCTTTTCTAGCAAAATTAGCCCGTGTCGCAAGCAATGAACTATGGCGAGATACGGCCTGTAAATTGATTCGCTATGTAGTGAGTGAGCAAACGGATTATCATGCTTGGTACTATACGGATCCGCCAGGGAAGTCGTATATTGGGCATGATAATTATCATACCGGATTTATTTTGGACGGTATTCTGCAAACTTGCAGTAATGCGGATGTGCAGGAATTTATGCCGTACTATCACACTGGGCTGGATTTTTATATAAAAAATTTATTTGGTCCAAACGGCGAGCCCTTCTATATGAGCACAAGGACGTATCCCTATGATATTCATGGAGCTGCGCAGGGGATTATTACGCTTTCATCTGCCGCCCGGTTCAGACCCGAGTGTCTGAAAATGGCGGAGAAGACGGCATTTTGGGCCATTGAACATATGCAGCATAAGGACGGAAGTTTTGCGTATCAAATCGGAAAGTTCGTTAAACATGATTTTACTCTTATGCGTTGGTGTAATGCCTGGATGGTCCGGGCGCTGGCTCATTGGATGCGTGAGAGGCGGGACGTTTTGCGCGGCAAAGCCTCGAAGAAATCAGCAGTTGAATCTTAACAGGCCTTGATGTAATTTCGTGTTACAAACAGCTTGAAAAATTCACTTTCTGCGGCCGTGGTAAAAGGCCCTCAGAACGAAAGGATTGGAGTTATGTTTGTCGGGACGGAAATAGCCTTTGATCCACGCCTTTCGAAAACGGAAAAAGTTTACATTCGACTTTTGGGCGCGCCGATTAGCGGGTTGCGCATACGTGTTCGACGTGTTCTCCCGGCGTTGACCGGTTCCTGCGAAAGTATCTTGGATGCCGGGTGCGGGCTGGGTGTTTTTTCGTTTGAAATGGCCAAGCGTTTCAAGGCCGCGAAAGTGCTTGGCATTGACATGGACGCGGAACAGATAGCCGCCAACAAGACAATTGCTCGGCAAGCGGGGCTTGCCAACTTGTCTTTTGCGGTACAGGATGCAACACGACTGACATTTGATAACGAGTTTGATTTGATTCTTTCTGTTGATGTCATTGAACATGTGGAAGATGACTTGAGTGTTTGCCGGGGCATTTGCAAGGCCTTGAAGCCTGGCGGACGGCTGATTATGCATGTTCCCGCCATGTATCGGTGGTGGATTATATTCGGCAAACGCTTGAACTTTACTCACGAAAAAGGGCATGTTCGCCCGGGTTATACTCCGGTTTCCATTAGCGAATTACTTGCCAGGGCTGGTCTTGTTGTGGATGATGTCAAGTATACTTATGGTTGGCTGGAAACGGTGACCAACAATATTGCCAATATCATCAGCCGTGGAAGCAAAAGCAACAAATGGTTGTATGCGTTAGTCTTTCCCCTGTTGCTGTTTATTTCGTATTGGGGACAATTCTCCAATCCAAAAGAAGGCAGCGGTGTGCTTGTGCGGGCACACAAGAAAAACGATAATTAGATTAGCTTTGCCGTGCCGAAGAACATAATTCAAAGAATTGTCTAAAGCATAGAAAGTTCAACATGAAGCAGATTTTTAGACGCGTCATTGATGGCAAGGGGAAGGTGTTGGTCAAAGATGTGCCAGTGCCCGCTTTTGGATCCAAAGAAATTTTGGTGGCTAATAAATTTTCGCTGATTAGTTCAGGGACGGAAAGCAGTACAGTGAGGAAGACTCCGTCTGAACTGGTTAAACAAACTCTGCAAGATCCATGGATGCGCAATGCCGTGAAAAAAATGGTTTTAGGTGGAAGTTTTGACTCGACTGTTAACATTATTTCTCAGGAACTTACGATGTTGCGTGTTCTGGGGTACAGTTCCGCCGGTGTGGTCGTAAATAAAGGATCCGAAGTTGCTGGCGTTGAGATTGGTGACCACGTCGCCTGTGCCGGAGCCAATTATGCCAATCATGCGGAAGTTATTCGTGTGCCGCAAAACCTGTTTGTGACGGTGGATAAAACGGTTCCGTTGAGCGAGGCGGCCTTCATTCGTGTGGCTGCTATCGGAATGCACGGATTACGTCGCGCGAAATTGGAGTTTGGCGAAAGTGTAGGTATTATAGGTCTTGGGCTGCTGGGTCAATTAACGGCGCAAATTGCGCTTTCAGCCGGTATGGATGTCTACGGCATGGATGTTGTTCCGTCCCGACTGGATCTTGTTTCCAAGGCTGGGGTTAAGCATGTTGTCAATGTTGCCGAAGATAACCTGGTAGATCGCATTCTTATGATGACAGATGGACTTGGTTTGGATTCGGTCATTATTTGCGCTGCGAGTAAAGATAAATCAATTGCCAATAACGCTATGAAAATGTGCCGCAAGCAAGGGCGTGTTGTTGCGGTTGGTATTGTGCGCATGGATTTAGAGCGTATGCCGTTTTTTGTAAACGAATTGGATTTTCGCTTTTCGCGCGGACATGGACCCGGTGCCCGCGACGACAATTACGAAATCAAAGGGATGGATTACCCTTACGGCTACGTAAGATGGACAGAGAAGCGTAATATGGAAGAAGTCGCTCGACTTATGGCGGAAGGCCGATTAAGTGTGACTCCGTTGATTGGCGAGGTGTTTTCTATAGATGAAGCCCCTGTTGCATATGAGAAAATCCTTTCCGGACAAATGCAATCGGTAGCATCATTAATCGAGTACAAGGATACGGAGATAAAGGCGCAGCAGAGGAGTATATCACTTGCTCCGGCTGTTCCGAAAACTTCTGAAGAAGTGCGGCTGGGGCTGATTGGTTGCGGCAATTTCGTGCGCACTGTTCATTTGCCCAATTTGGCCAAGATCAAAGCATATCGGATTCAAAATGCGGCATCAGCTACCGGCATAACCGCGTCATCGTTAGCCACTAAGTACGGAATAGGGAGCGTCTCGACGGATTACAGGGAAGTCCTTTCAGACAAGAATGTAGATGCCGTAGTGGTGGCAATGCGCCATAACCAACATGCTGCCATTGCATGTGAAGCTGCAGAAGCGGGCAAACATGTTTTCATGGAAAAACCAATGGCTCTTACTTTGCATGAATATGCGGCGGTTGCTGCCGCCATAGAAAAGAATAAAGTGGCTTTTATGGTCGGATACAACCGACGATATGCGCCTCTTGTGGCCAAAGTCAAAAAGCAACTTGCCCCTGGACCTGTGATTGTGGACTACCAAGTCAACGTAGGTCGTATTCCGACGAATCACTGGACGTTAGATCCTGTAGAAGGAGGCGGGCGTTTGCTTGGCGAGAGCGATCACTTCTTTGACTTGTTTTGTTATTTGGCTGCCGCAAAACCGGTGAGGGTTTATGGGCAATGTATTATGGCGGAGGGTGAAACCGTGAAAACCCAATACAATTTCACGGTTGTTACAACATTCGATAATAGCTCCATTTGCACATTAACATACACGGGATTGGGCAACACTTTAGCTCCAAAAGAAACGGTGCGTATATTTTCAGGCGGACGAATATTTACTATTACTGATTATAAGGAACTGGTGATTGTTGACAAAAAGCAGGTTCGGACAAAGACGAGAGCCGATAAAGGGCATTTTGATGAATGGCATGAATTTTTGAGTCTTGTGCGCGGAGAAAAACAGACAGAGCTCCCCCTGGCTCCGCTTTGCGCTCTTTATGCGGTAGAAAGTTTGAACAGTGGTAAGGCTGTTGATATTCAAATGCCGGCGATTTGAGGGTGAGAGTGTTCATGCAGGAGAAGCGCGTTATCGGCATTGTGCAACCCACATATTTGCCGTGGATGCCCTTTTTTGAGCGTATGGCCATATCTGATCGGTTTGTTTTATTGGATGACGTCGAGTATTCGAAGAATAGTTTCCATAATCGAAATGCGCTCAAGTCCCCGAACGGTCGCATAATGCTCACGGTTCCTGTGCTTTATAAAGGTTATTCAAAGGTTTTTATCAATGAAATATATGTGGACAATACGAAGCCGTGGCAGCGAAAACACTGGAATACGATCAGGCAGTGTTACGCCAAGGCGCCATATTTCGATACGTATAAGGACGAGTTAGAGTCAATGTATATGGCGCCGAAAGAAAAACTGATCAATGTGATTATACCTCTGATAGACTTTCTTAAACGGGAACTGGGTATTGCCACACCATGCCGATTATCGAGTGAAATTGGTGTGACTGGTAATCGGAATGAAAAGCTGGTGGGCTTATGTAAACATTTTCAGGGAACGCATTTTGTGGTAAAGCCTAACACGCATGATTATCATCCAGCTGAAGAGTTTGAACCTCACGGCATCCGCTTCCACTATTTGGAATACTCAAAAGTGGAGTATCCGCAACTGCATGGAAAATTCGAGCCTTATCTCAGTGCGTTAGATTTTGTTATGAATTGTGGCCCTGGTGTATTTGCGAGCTATTACGGAAAGAGGGCGATAGGCCCTCGTTCGTAATGCAGACCGCGAGAGAAAGGCTAAGAAGTGAGAGTCCCTAAGCAAGGGATGCCATTTGAGGAAACGAGAACGGCTTGAATTAAAGGAATGCGACCACGGTAGATGCGAATTGCCAACATATATGCTCGGTTTAAAACGATGTCCGGAGGGCCGGTCTTTCTTCTGAAATTAGCAGATGCAGTTCTGAAGCAAGGGCATCGCTTTGATATCATCACGCGCGATATCAGCGACCGGTGTCGTCCGTATGTGCCTCAGGGGGTGAATGTCATTTTGCCTGAAAGAGGTTTAAGAAACACGGGTAGCCAGTTGATTGATAGTGCTTTGGATTTGCTGTTCGCCAGTCGGCTCAGCGCACTCGTCCCGGCGGATGCGGATGTGTTGTGTGTGCATTCTGATGCGGCGCTTCCAGCGCTGTATGCATATTGCCACAGGATGAAAGGTAAATTGCCTTGTGTATACTATTGCTATCAACCTACGCAGTTTGCCTACAACCTAACTTGGGAAAAGGCTAGGGCCTATGCGCCTCTTGGTTATCTGATTCCGCTTATTGCGCCTGCCTATCGAGCGTTTGACAAGAAGAGCGCAAAATGTGCTGATAGCATTATAGCGTTTTCTTCGGCTTACCAGAATTGGTGCAAAGAATTGTACATGACCGATAGAGTATTCAGAGTGGCGCCCGGTGCGGATGGCACACTGGTAGATCAGGCCAAGCCCGAAGAAGCAAGGCAAGCCTATCATCTGGACAAACGTCCTGTGGTGCTGACCGTTAATAAATTGGTTTGCCAGAAAAATGTTGATCTTCTCATCCGGGCCATGGCCATTGTGGTAAAATCATGTCCTGATGCGGCTGCCGTTATTGTTGGTGACGGTCCGGAAAAAGGCAGGCTCACTGCGCTTGTGCAGAAACTGAAGCTGGAAAGATCGGTTTTTCTTATTGGTTTTCTAAAGGAGTGGCGAGAGGTCTGTAATTTCTACGCAGCGTGTGATCTTCTTGTTTTCTTGGAGCGAGATGTGCCCTTTGGTATGACCGTGGCGGAAGCCGGCAACTATGGTAAGCCCACAGTGGCAGTAGCGAGTGGAGGGACGTTGGATACGGTTGATGATGGTGAAACAGGTTTGTTGGTGGATCCTGTTCTGTCTGTCGATGAAATTGCCCAGAAGATTGTGATGCTCCTGCAGAATGATGGGTTGAGAAAAGAGATGGGGAATAAAGCCAAGATCAAAGCCAATGCCTGCACATGGGAACGCTGTGGGCGGGAATTTTGTGATGTTATGGAAAAGACCATTTCTCGAAAGCAGGCCTGATGGGCGCCGAGGAATTAAGAAGAAAGCTTTGGGTGGAATGAAAGAGGAAAAAGAATGCACGCAGAACCACGGCTGTATTTCTGTGCGGTCCGTATGCATGCTTTGCGGGTGTGGAACGGCTTGTCCTTTCTGGAGTAAAGATTTTCAGATGGTAATTTGTGACGGCTGCGGACTGGTTTACATGCATCCGGTGGACTGGAGTTCACTGGAAGACTTTTACATGAACCGGTATGAGTATGGGAAATTAGGAAGCACGGTTTACCCAGAATCCTCGCCATGGGATCATGATCGGGCAGATTGGATCATGCAGGCCATGAGAAACGAAATTGGGACGCCACGCGTGCTGGAAATCGGGTGTAATGCGGGAGCTTTGCTTTCTTTGCTTAAATCCAAGGGGTGTGATGTTGTGGGCATAGAGCCGGGGACGGATGCCTCGGAATATGCGCGTACGGTGCGTGGGCTTGATGTGCAGACAGCGTTTTGGGATGAGCAGCTGGAAATAGAGGCCAGCGTTTTTGATGCGGTGGTTATGATTTCGGTTCTGGAACACTTTCAGTATCCGATTGCAGCTTTGGAGAAGTGTTGGCATGTGCTTAAGTCTGGCGGGCTGGTTTTTGTGGAAATTCCGAATCTGGAACATGAAAAAGGTTTTTTTATCGATTTTACCTGGCATGGATATGCGCCGACGGAGGAACATTTGTTTTGTTATTCAAAAGGCACGATCTCCGCGTTGTTTGCAAAAGCGGGGTTTGACGTGGTCGCCGTCGTTGAAACGAGGGAATTGCTTCGGGTTACAGCCATGCGAAATGAGTCATCGGCATTACTTGTATCCAAAAATAATTACAACGATCCGGTCAAAATCCGAAGGCTGCTGGAATTCTACAGAGTTTCGTTGCGTCGGAGGAGGATGTTGCATATCATCCAACGTATCGCGGAGTCGGTTATCATACACTTGATGCCTAAGTCTATTGTTCAGCGCTTGCGTATGTATCGTGTTAAGAGGATAGGAAGGGGAGGGCAAAACTAATGGCAGGAAGACTGACTCAAGGGTTGAAAACCATTGCCAAGAAGTTTCACCGCGGCATCATATATCCGCCTTTTAATGATCCCATAAGTTATCGTCCTTTGCGAATCGATAATCATGCTATGCAGGTTTTGGCAGGTTTTGTGCCGTTCTTGGCCCGGAACAGTTATGATTGGTGTGTCAATGAACGAATTCTCGAAATCCCCTTTGTCTTCATGAATCTGAATCTTCCTGTTGGATCAAAGGTTCTGGATTTTGGTTGTGACGCTAGTCGGATTTCGATGCATCTGGCAAACATGGGGTATAAGGTCACGGGTGCGGACCTGCTGCCTTATGCTTTTTCGCATCCAAATCTTGAGTTTAAACAAGGCAATTTCTTTGAACAGAATTTAATTTCCGGATCGTTTGATGGGATTATTGCTGTTTCTGCCCTAGAGCATGTTGGTTTGGGTGCTTATGGTGAGATGGCGACGCCAGAGCGCGGGGATGTCCAGATGGTGCAGGAATTTGCCCGGATACTGAAATCCAAGGGTCGCCTGATTGTAACCGTACCCTTTGGACAACGTAAGCAGGTTAGAACGCACCGGATCTATGATCGAGATGAACTCATGACGGTTTTGTCTGGGTTTCATATAGAAAAGGAAGTGTATTATCGTTGCGAAGGGAGAAAGTATTGGTATGTCGAAAATGCAGAGATCCTTGAAAAACAACCAACACATGACGGTAAATTTGAAGCTGCCGCGATGATTGTGGCCGTGAAGCGATAGTGGTCTGCCGTCCTGGGCTCCAAATAGGAATAGGATATGACGCGAGAAGTTGACAGTAAACTGTACAGCAAGTCTTACTATCTTGATGGCTGCGCAGGATTTGAGGAATATAAAACGACAGGTGGTCAAACTCTTTCTCCTCGGCACAAATACTTATTGGATATTGCGCGCATAGAGCCGGGGTCCCGACTGCTTGACATTGGAACGGGTCGAGGGGAAATACCCATTCATGCGGCCCGATCAGGTGCGGAGGCCGTGGGTGTGGATTATGCGCAAGCGGCGGTGTCTTTGGCCGAAGAAATGCTGAAACTGGTCGAACGTGAAACGGCCGGCAGAGTGAGATTCCAACAGGAAGATGCTCAGCACATGACATTCGCGGATGATATGTTTGATGTGGTGACCATGTTCGATGTTGTGGAGCACTTGTATCCTGAACAGCTGGAGAATGTTTTGGACGAAGCCTATCGCGTGCTGAAACCGGCTGGCCGATTGATCGTACATACCGATCCGAATCGTAATTACAACGATTATGTTGTGCCTTTGTATTGGCGATGGGTTCGCATGGTGCTGTACTGTCCTGTGAAATGGTTGACCGGTCGACGATTGAAGTTGTCGATAAGGTCGGACGTGGAGAAGTCTGTGCATGTGAACGAACAACGTCCTTATGAGCTTCGCCGACTCCTTACGAAAAAGGGGTTTATCACAAAACTTTGGGCATCGCCCTTTGCCGGGCGATGCCGTGAGTTGCCGTTGGGTGAATGTTTGACAGGAATGGCTATGTCTCTCTGGCCCCTCAATATGCTCCCCGGGTTCAAGGACTTTTTGAATACCCATATTTTTGCTGTTGCGGTGAAACCCGGATTGAAAGGTGGTTGTATATAATGGACGCAAACGCTGATCTTTTGAGATCTAAAGCGATGAGAATCTTATGTTCGCCGCTTTGTCTTATTTTCCTGCTCGCCACCATTGTTATGGCGGTGCATTGGGCGGAAGACTACGGAGGTGGCATTCGGTCGAATGACGTCCATGTGTATTGGCAGTATGCACGGAATCTTGCGGACGGAAAGGGGTTAGTTCGCAATACGCTCTCCACAGGTGAGG
>JAFGTH010000037.1 GCA_016934225.1 Lentisphaerota bacterium
CATCAGTTGTTGCGCTTTCTCTATTGATTGGCGCACATGTCTTTTTCGAATGAGATCCCATTCGTCAACGAACGGATTGGCGCCTTTCGAACCGGAACGATAGCCGAATATTCCCGGCGGTATAGGGCCTTGCGCAAGAACTCCGCGGCCGTTTGCGAATATGTCGAGATATTCGTTATAATCGAGAGCAATGGATATGGCTTGTCTTAATTGTGCCTTGCCCGGCTCATAGCCGCCGACGATCGGATCGAGCATATTGAATGCCGTATACCAGAACATCGTGTCAACATCGGTAATAAGCCGGATTCCTTTGGCCGACATCATGGGAGACACATCGGGATCATTGTCGGATTTCAGTTGAACCGCTTGATCAAACACATCGTTGGCTATGCTGGAGGAGTCATAGTAGCCTTGCAGGAACTTGCTCCATGTCGGCATGGCTTCCTTTTCAAGCCTTAGTACCTGTCGGTGAATAAAGGGAATCCGTTTTCCGGCATCTCGAAGCAGTCCTTTCTCTTCGTCGCCGGGCGCGCCATCTGTGGGATAGAAGTCGTCATGGTAATTAGGGTTTTTTTCCAACACGATCTTTTCATTTGGTTTAAATACTTTCAGATAATATGGACCTGTGCCGACTGGGGATTTGTTGATTGAGAATTCCTGTTTGGCGATTGTTGGCAACGCGTAGAATTTTATGGCTTCTTCAGGCATTGGGCCGAAGAAATGCATGCACATCCAATACAGTATCTGGGGATATTTACGCATGAGAATGATTTTGTATGTGTGGCTGTTTATAATCATTACGCCTGGCAAATCCGGTTTCATGTAGTCTAAAACTATGGGATTCTCTTTCTCGTCCCGCTCTTGATTGTAACTTGAGCCGGCTTCGGTTCTCCTGCGCTCGCGTTCCCTGGCCAGCATTTCGGCATAAAGATCGTGAAGTTGTTCCAAACCAAGTACGTATCGAGCTATGGTGCTGAATACCGGTGATGCAAGTCGCGGATCGGCCAATCGCCGTATCTGTAACACATAATCACGCGCAAGCAGTTCGCGGGTGGACTGGTGTTCGAAGTCGGCGAGATTGTTATGCTTCTCGCGCAAGTTGGATCCGATGTTTTCGTAATACGCAGCGCCACTGTCGTTCAGAGCGAAACAGGGGTGATTCTGGTACATGATACCTTTCTTTATTTTGATCGTATATTCCGTGCGCACAACTATGTTTGGATCGGGATCCGCATCATGTATACGTTTCCCGTGATTATCGAAATATTCCGGTTCGGGGATGCATTCAGCTGTCAACGGAATGAGCTCATATGGTCTTTTTAGGTAGTGGTACGTAAATGGTGGCTCATAAATCTGGTCAATGATTTGCCCTTCATGCACATAGTAGGCGCTTGCCGGATCAAGTTTCGTCGGGGGTGTGGAAAATGGGCCGAAGAATGTGAATTCGGCGTTTTCCCCGGGGCGATACGGGTTGTTTGTACAAGAACCCGCAAACATCATGGCTGCTGCATATATGGCGATAAGATGATGTCTATCCTTTCTCATACGTTGGCCATATTAGTTTCAAGTCAGCCAATTGTCGAAGCAAATGAAGTTGTGATTTAACTATAATCGGGATTTTGACGGTATCCGCCTATCGCCGGATAGTTCTATTCCATTGTTTGGGGAGATAAGAAAGGATGTATGTCTTTCCGGCAATTCGGAATGCCATATTGATCGTTTGATGAAAGCGCTGCTTTCAACAATATGGCCAACACATCTTATTGGGTCTTTGAATTATTTCAGCGGAAGAAAAGGAAGCCACTTGCTGAAAAAATCAACGGCCTCCTGACTGCGTTGCATTGCTGAAATAACATGCTTTCCGAATGCTCCGCCGCCTAAGGCGTAGTAACCGAGTGCTCCGCCTCCGATGGCGATAATCCCAATAGCACAGCCGCCTACGGCGACTCCGGCAATGGCAAGGCCCGCAAGGGCGAACAAGCCTACGGCAAGACCGCCGATTGCCAAAACACCCATGGCAATTCCCCCAATGGCTAGTCCGCCCGTGGCTACACCGCCGAGCGCAATCCAGCCTTTTGCAATATCGCCGATGGCGATAAAACCGTGCGCATAACCTCGACTTTCGTTTTTCTCCGGGTCTGGCCCAAGAGCAATATCAACTAGAGGCAAACCAAAGATAGTTTGGACCGACCGTTTACGGATACCACGAGACATTTGTTGCTGCATATTCATCCTCCCAGCCCACGATAAATGTGGCAGGCGTACAATTCTGCCGCGGGTCAAACCCGGTCCAGCCTGCTATTCTAGCGTAGATTACTGATAATATACCAAACAGGGGTTAATACCAGCAAGAATGAATGGCATTTCGGCCAGAGCGGCAATTAACCCGTGCAAGCGGAATATTCTTTAATATTCCTCAAGAACATTGTCGGTTTTTAACGGCCTCGGCCATTTCTCGAACACATTCTACGCTATCGCATGAAACGTTAAGAGCCAAACCCCAGGCTCCGTCTCAGACGGAGAAAGATGTCTATTAAGCATGTTCACTGGAAACAAATTGTTTTAACATTCGCGCTCATCTGGTATAGAAATAAAGCCTGTCGTGTGGCATATGAATTGTCGCGTAAGTCGTCTGCAACATTATAGATGAAGGAGTAAATCGTGCCGTCCTATGATCTAACTGGAACAATCAAACTCGTCATGGATGCTCAGGAATTCAAGAGCGGATTCACGAAACGGGAGTTTGTGGTTACCACAGAAGATGATCGTTATCCGCAGGATATAAAGTTTGAGTGCGTAAAAGACAAATGCGCCATGCTGGACAATATTATGCCGGGTCAGAAAGTGAAAGTTAGTTTCGACCTGCGCGGTAATGAGTACAAGGATCGGTACTACGTGAATCTTAACGTTTGGCGGATCGAGAAATTCGATGGCGCCAAGAAACAAATGGATGACAACGACGGGCCTGCGCTTGAGGATCTCGCAGAGCCTGCGTTTGAAGATGATGGAGAAACTCCGTTCTGACAAGAATCACTCCGGTTGAATCTCGCTTCCGCTCGATATGCTGTTGTTGCCGAACTTGTTTTTGATTGCGTCAAGTGTCCGGCTGAATTTCTCGCGCTTATCGTGTGATTGTGTGCATATATCGAACAGACCCGGTTGTTCGACTGTTTTGTCTTTTGTTATATTGCTGATACCAAAGCCGATAAGCCGTACCGGCTTGTTCAACTTCTGTTCCCTGAAGAGTTTCATTGCTGTTTCACGCAAGCTTATGTCATCACATATCGGCCAGGCGCATTGTTGTTGCCGCGTTATGGTCTTAAAACCTTTCCATCTCAGTTTAATGTGAGCAGTCTGTCCGTAGAAGCCGGCCGCTCTGAGTTGGCTGCCGACATCACGGACGAGGTTATTGAGCACTCGTTCGATCTGTGTGGCGTCGGTGCAGTCCTCCGGAAAGGTATATTCGCGCGAGTAACTTTTCCGTTTCGGTGTCGGTTCCAGCTCGCGTGAATCATTGCCGATTGCCATTGCGGCCAGATGTTCGGCCATATTTTCCCCGACGATGTGTACTAGGTGCGCCAGTGGCGCTTCTTGCAACTGTCCAATCTTGAAGTATCCATTGGATTCCAATACCTTGCGCGTCACTTTGCCTACACCCCAGATGCGACCGATGTCGAGAGGAGCCAGAAAGCGTTTGATTTCTGCCGGTTCCGATGGAATTACGATCAATCCGTCAGGCTTATCGAGATCGCTTGCAATTTTTGCAAGAAACTTATTTGTCGCCACTCCCACCGAAGCGATCAGTCCTGTTTCTCGTCTAACAGCGTCCTTAATCTTTACGGCTATCTCAGGTCCCGACCCTAGAAAGCGAATAGAACCGGAGACATCAAGGAAAGCCTCATCAATGGATAGCGGCTCGATAAACGGTGTAAAGCGTTCAAGCACTTGAAAAACCTGCTCGGACACTTTCTTGTATTTTGCCATGTTCGGGGACAAAAAAACAGCATGGGGACACAGTCGTCCGGCTTCTTGAGAAGGCATAGCAGAGCGGATGCCGAATTTGCGCGCTTCATATGATGCCGCCGACACAACACCGCGTTTGTCCGGAGCGGCTCCGATCACAACAGGTTTGCCGAGATATTCGGGATGATCGTGCTGTTCGATAGCCGCGAAGAAGGCGTCCATATCAACGTGTAATATAGTTTTCAATTCATGTTTCCTGTATAAAGCCCGGCGGTTAATCATTTGTGTAAGTTTGGTTTCTTTGGGCAGATGAGTCAAAGAAGTTCCATTGGAGATTGAATGGAGGTGTCATATTTCTGGCGCCAGGAGAGCTTTTGGCAAGAATTAAGTTAAATAAATCGGACGTTGAGCCGTCGGCTATGGAATGTTCGTTGTTCGAGACAATAACCGGCCGGGAATCATTCCATTTGCTGCAGTATTTAGGAGTATACATTAACGAGCATACACTCGTTGTCAGAAGCAACGATTGGTTAAATCAACATAAACTTTTGCTTTGCTTGCGTGTCAGCCAGCCAATCGGTAGAACTGTCGGAGTTGTCTTTTTGTAATCAAGGTATTCCTTGCCAAACTTTTGCTCCAAATATTTTTCCTCTTTAACAACCAAAATGCGCAGAAGAATATACATAACGAACGGTACTGTGAGACCTATCCAGGAATTTGTTAGAAATATTATGCCTGGCACGAGAAAAATAACCCATGACGCATAAAGCGGATGGCGACATAAACCGTAGGCGCCATTTGTACGCAGTATTCCTGCATTAAAGGCGCGATGGATGGTCACTGTTGCAATGAGTTCAAATGGAATCCCGATAGAAATCAGTGTAATGCCGATTGTGGCCAGTATCCGGTAGGGGATGAAGTTCATCTGAAATATCGTGGCGTAACGCAACCGTAACACAATTGTAAAAGCACCATAAATAATTGAGAACAAGGCAAACCTTAGCCCGACACCCCAACGAGTTATTTCCTCGGCCATATTCTACATTCCTTTTATTGATCCGTATGGGTTGAACGAGCGAATCTGGTTAGACGGCTGTGCATTTGGCGGATAGATACGTATTGTTTGCATAATTATTGCGACTTTTTCCAGAAACAGTATTACTAATTAGAAAAATAACTTTCTACAAAGGGGTTTAGCAAATCATATCTCCCGATTTCAGGGGAGTCCTTGGGCGGTTTTCTTCAAATCGGCCAATAAATGGCAAGGTAGTGGTTGTTTTCTTGATTGATCGAGAATAAAAAACAGAACCTCATTATATTCAGCGTCGTAAATGTTCAAAACTATAGTATATTTAGAGAATCAGGAAAAATTTAAGAACACCTGTCAAATTGCTGATATATGACATATATAATACGCGATGGTTATGTGTGCTATACGAAGCGAGCAGGTTGCTCGTACAATCCGAATCCACGATTCGGCAGGTTCCTAGCACGCATCCAACGCTTGATCAATATCGGCAATGATGTCATCCGCATCTTCTACGCCGACTGCAAGGCGAATAAGGCCGTCTGTGATGCCGAGTTGCAAGCGTTCGCGACGCGTATTTCGATAGTAACTGACTGTTGCCGGATGTGTTACAAGCGATTCGACACCGCCTAGACTCGGCCCAATGCTCAGAATCTTCAATTTGCTCAGGAATTTGAGCGCATATTTGATGTTATGTTTTACCTCAAATGTAACCACGCCGCCAAAGCCGTTCATTTGCCTTACAGCAACATCGTGGTGCGGATGACTTGGTAGACCGGGATAATAAACTTTGATGATTCTGGGATCTTTCTCCAGATGTTCGGCGACGATTTGACCGTTTTCGTTTAGACGTTTCATGCGTAGATCGAATGTCTTCAAACCGCGTATCAATAGATATGCGGAATTCGGGTCAATGACTCCACCTGTTATTTTGAGGTACTCTCGGATCGGACTCGTCAATTTCTTTTTGCCAAGGACAACTCCGCTTAGGATGTCGTTATGACCGGCGAGATATTTTGTTGCGCTGTGAATGACGATATGGATGCCGTATTCGAGCGGGCGTTGATTGTACGGAGTGGCAAAAGTGCTGTCGGATATGACAATTATATCGGTCTTCCTGAAAATCCGCATCAGCCGCTCAAGATCCATTATGTTTAAATATGGATTGGTCGGTGATTCCGAAAAGAAGATCCGTGTGTTCGGTTTTATTGCTTTCTTAATTGCGTTGTAGTCACACATTTTGACGACCGAAGTCTCGATCCCGAAACGTCCGAGACTACCTTTGCAGAAATCCAGCGTCCGTTTGTAAGCATCATCGGTTATGATTATATGATCACCGGTTTTCAACAGCGCGAAAAACGATGTGGTAATGGCGCTCATGCCGGATGAAAAGAGGACTGCATCTTCCGCTTCTTCCAGTGCTGCCAGTTTGCGTTCGGCGGCCACCTGCGTAGGATGGCCGTACCGTCCATATTCAAATCTGTCATTCGTGCCTTTAGCCAACTGTTTAATTTCGTCTATATTTCTGAATATAAAAGTTGACGACTGAACGATGGGGGTAGTTACGGATCCGTACTCGTTGTATCGGATCTCGCCCGAGTGAACCGCGCGGGTAGATAATCCTGCCTTTTTGTGTTTCCGAGCCATGCGGGGCGCCTTTCTAACGTTGCGGCCTGTTGCGCTGTAAAGAGAGAGCATACGTTATAACCCGTGTCGCTGCAAGTCTGAGAATGTCATATATCGTGTTGCTCTGGGGCGGCAGGCGATGCATCTAAAGAAGCGGCCAGCATTTTGTTGATTGATGCCGCAGCCCTTCGCCCCTGGCCCATGGCCAGAATGACTGTTGCTGCGCCAAGCACTATGTCTCCGCCTGCATAAACTCTGTCAACGGAAGTCTTGCCGTCAGCATCGGTAAGAATATTGTTCGTCTTGTTGGTTTCGATCTCCGGTGTTGTTCTTTTAATTAGAGGGTTAGAATCGTTCCCTATTGCGACTACGACGGTGTCCAGTTCCATAATGAATTCACTACCCTTAATTGGGACAGGGCGACGGCGACCGGAATCGTCAGGTTCGCCTAATTCATACCGCAGGCATTCCATTCCTGTTACACAACCGTATTCGTTGCCGATGATTCTTTTGGCGTTCTCGAGCAGATGAAAGACTACGCCTTCTTCCTTTGCATGGTGTCTTTCTTCGGCTCGCGCAGGCATTTCGGTTTCTGTGCGGCGATATACCAGGTGGACCTCATCTGCGCCAAGGCGCAGAGCGCAACGCGCGGCATCCATTGCGACATTGCCGCCGCCCAGGACTGCGACCTTCCGTGATTTCATTATCGGTGTATCGGATTGCGGATCGTAAGCTTTCATAAGATTGATCCGAGTGAGGTATTCATTCGCGGAAAACACGCCTATCAGGTTTTCGCCTTCAATGTGCATAAACTTCGGCAAACCGGCTCCTGTGCCAACAAACACCGCATCGAACCCGTCCTTATCGAGCAGATCCATCAGCTTGCGTGTTCGTCCGATTACGTAATCGGTGCGTATTTCCACGCCCATGGCGCGCAGCGTATCTATTTCCGCCTGTACGATTGCCTTAGGAAGCCGAAATTCTGGGATGCCGTAAATCATAACACCACCCGGTTTATGAAAGGCTTCGAAAATTACGACGGAATGTCCTTCGCGGCGGACATCTGCAGCTACGGTAAGGCCTGCCGGACCGCTGCCGATAACGGCGACACGCTTCCCGGTCTCGGGTTTGACAGATTGTTGTTTAATTCCCTTGGCGCGTTCGAAATCGGCCACAAAGCGCTCGAGTCTTCCTATCGAAACTGACTTACCGGCATCCTTTAAGGCTTTACCAAGTGTACATGGCGCCTGGCATTGTATTTCCTGCGGACACACGCGGCCGCATATGGATGGCAGAATGTTTGTCAGTTTAATCGTTTGTACGGCGCCCTCGTAGTCTTTGCTGACGATCTGTGAAATAAACTTTGGAATATTTATTTGCACTGGGCAGCCTGATATGCAGGGCGCGTTTTTACATTGAAGACAACGCATGGCTTCGAGTCTGGCCTGTTCTTCCGAATAGCCAAGTGTGACCTCTTTAAAATTCGACGCTCTGACACGGGGTTCTTGTGCCGGCATTTCCTGTGGTTCGATGGCCATTCTGTCTTTTGGTTTCAATGGCTCTGTGCGGGCATCCAGTTCGTCCAATGTTTGTCTTGCTTTTTCCCTTAACGCGTTCATTTTCTTCTGAAACCCATTGTTGGCGTGTTATGTGGTTGGTTTTATACCAAGGTCCAAGTGGCATTGGTGATGTGCCTGTGCTTCAACTTCCCGGTATGCGCCAAGCCGCTTCATCATATTATCGAAATCCACCAAGTGACCGTCAAATTCCGGTCCATCAACGCAGACAAACCGAGTTTTGCCGCCGACCGTTACGCGGCATCCGCCGCACATGCCCGTTCCATCAATCATTATGGTGTTTAGAGAAACAATTGTTTTAACGCCGAACGGTCGAGTTGTCTCCGCGCAAAACTTCATCATTATCGGAGGCCCGATTGCGACAACCAGATTCGGCTTATGATCCTGACTGCAAATCTCTTTCAACGGCTCCGTTACGAGCGCCTTTCGCCCGTAGCTTCCGTCATCGGTGCAAATGATCATCTCATCGGCAATTGAGCGCATTTCATCTTCCATGATTATGAGATCGCGTGTTCGAGCGCCCATGATAATTGTGACTTGATTCCCTGCTTTTTTCATTCCTTTTGCGATGGGGTGAAGAGGCGCAACACCTATGCCGCCCCCTACACAGACAACTGACCCGAATTGATCAATATGGGTCGGAGTTCCCAAAGGGCCAAGCAAGTGTGGAATATGATTGCCTTCATTCATTGCGGCGAGTAAATGAGTGCTTTTGCCTACTGCTTGAAAAACGATTGTGATTGTACCGGCGGAGATATCCGCATCTGCAATTGTGAGGGGAATGCGTTCCGCATTGTCTGATGTCTGCAATATAATGAATTGACCAGGCAAACGTTCTGCAGCGATGAGCGGCGCTTCAATGTCGAATTGAAACACATCTTGAGAAAGTTGTTTTTTGATGACGATTCTATGCATTAGTGTAACGGGTCAATATGCAGTCTGAAACTTCCGTCTCGTACCAGAATGTTTAATAAACGGCAAGAAGAAAGGATTGCAAAATGGGGGGCAAATAAAAAGCGGAGGGTACGCCGCCCGATTTTTGGGGTGGCATACCCTCGCCATCAACGATGTTACTATACTAATCCCTGGGCCACCATTGCGTCGGCGACTTTAATGAAACCGGCAATGTTAGCTCCGGCAATCAAATTACCTGAGCAGCCGTATTCTTCGGCAGATTGTTTACATTGCTTATAGATGCCTTGCATAATCGCGCGCAATTTTGTGTCAGTTTCTTCAAACGACCAACGTGTGCGCATGCTATTCTGGCTCATCTCCAACCCGCTTGTGGCAACACCTCCGGCATTAGCCGCTTTCGCGGGCGCGAACAGAATTTTCGCGTTTTGGAATATCTGGACGGCTTCCGGAGTTGAAGGCATGTTTGCACCCTCGCCGACTGCCTTAACGCCGTTTTTAATGAGAATTCGGGCGTCATCACCGTTCAATTCGTTCTGTGTCGCGTTCGGCATTGCGATATCACAAGGCACAGTCCATACGGTATCTCCGCCGGCTTCGGTATAGGCTGCGCCCTTTACTTCGGAGGCGTATTCCTTGATACGGCTGCGCCGCGTTTCTTTTATATCCTTAATCAGGTCCAGTTTGATTCCATCCGGGTCGTGGATCCATCCGTTAGAGTCGCTCATGGTAACGACTTTGCCGCCCAATTGGTGAACTTTTTCCACTGCATAAATTGCGACATTGCCCGATCCGGACATAACAACAGTTTGCCCTTCTATTGATGAGCCCGCATCGCGGAGCATTTCTTCCACAATATACGTCAATCCGTAACCGGTTGCCTGCGTACGGACAAGGCTGCCGCCCCATCCCAGTCCTTTCCCGGTAAGTACGCCGGTGACCTCATTGCGAAGCCGTCGGTACTGGCCGTACATGAATCCGATTTCACGGGCGCCGACGCCTATATCGCCGGCCGGCACATCGGTGTCGGCACCGATGTGCCGTTGAAGCTCTGTCATGAAACTCTGGCAGAATCGCATTACCTCGTTGTCGGACTTGCCTTTTGGGTCGAAGTCGGCGCCGCCCTTTGCGCCGCCCATCGCAAGGGTGGTCAGTGCATTTTTGAATATCTGTTCGAAGCCTAGAAATTTGATGATGCCGAGATTTACACTTGGGTGGAATCTGAGACCGCCTTTGTATGGCCCGATAGCGCTATTGAACTGAACTCTGAACCCCCGATTGACATAAATCTTTCCGTTATCGTCCTGCCATGGAACACGGAACATGAACACGCGTTCCGGTTCGACAATTCGATCGAGGATGTTCGCTTCAACGTAATGTTTATTCCGTTCCATAACCGGACGTATTGAATCAAGTACTTCTTTCACCGCCTGAATAAACTCAGGTTCGCAGCCATCTCGTCGCTCGACGGATTTACATGTTTGTTCGATATAGTTCACTTTAATCTCCCTTCATCTGTTAAATGATCTTTGCGTGTTTATTAGTCTTTGATGAACCGTTCCTGATTGTTAAGTCAGAAATCTAATACGGTCATAACAGCCGTTACCATAGACGCAAAAAACATACAGTCAAATGCAATGATTGAAATGCATGTATGAAAGAAACGGCAAATTGGCCGTATTGTTTTTTTCGTTATCTGTGTGGGCTGTTATATTGTGGGGCCACGGTTGGATTATCTGTTAACCTTCGCATCCGTCCCAGCAATAAGTGCAGAGCTTGGATTTTGGCAAGCCGATGGCTGTTACCAGATCATCCAGTTTTTGGTATTGAAGCGAGGTCAATTTGAGTCGTTTGCGAATTCGTTCAACCATTTCATGATATTTATCTGACGAAGCGTCGGCATATATTTCAGGTGTAGAAGTGTTTTCATTGCCTTCGATTTCTTTGATTGCTTTTCTTGCGGCCAGATCGAGGATTGATTTTGACCGCGAGAAATTAAGAAATTTACATCCGTAAACAAGGGGTGGACATGCCGGGCGCATATGGACTTCCTCCGCGCCGTAGTCGAAGATTCTCTGCACGATGTCCTGTAGTTGTGTTCCGCGAACGATTGAGTCTTCGCAAAACATCAGACGTTTGCCTTTTATCAGTTCCGGAATGGGGATGAGTTTCATTCGCGCAACCAGATCGCGGATCTCCTGCGCTTGAGGCATGAAACTTCGAGGCCATGTTGGAGTGTATTTGACGAATGGACGTCGGTAAGGAACCCCGGCTTCAATTGCGTAACCCAGCGCATGAGCCGTGCCGGAATCTGGTATGCCGGCTACGAGATCAACCTTGTGTGAGTCATTGCGCGCCAAGGCGGCGCCGCACCGGTTGCGCGTAATCTCGACGTTGATATTTTCGTACGCTGACGCCGGATATCCATAATACACCCACAGAAAGGCGCAGATCTGCATATAATCATGCGCCGGCCTTATCTGACTCATGCCGTCAGAAGTTATGAGTACAACTTCGCCGGGGCCGAGAAATTTGTCGGTTACGTAATCCAGATTGGCAAATGCGCATGTTTCTGATGTTGCCGCAAAAGAACCGTCTTTCCGTCCTATGATAATAGGCGTTCTGCCCATTCGATCACGCGCGGCGTAGATTCCATCATCGGTCAGGACGAGCATAGAGCAAGAACCCTCTATTGCCGACTGTGCCCTCTCGATACCCGCTGCGAATGAGTCTTCTTCATTAATGAGTGTAGCGACAAGTTCGGTTGGATTCACTTCGTTGCGCACGATCTCCGCAAAATGTGTATGCTTTCTGCTGAATGCTTTCTTGGCGAGATCGCCTGCATTCTGAATGACTCCGACAGTGACTATTGCGTACGTCCCCAGATGTGACGCAACCAAGACGGGCTGATCTTCATAGTCGCTGATTACGCCTATACCGGAATTGCCCTCCATGTTTTTCACATTGTCATCGAACTTGGATCTGAACTGAGCATTGGTAATATCATGAATATGGCGCGTGAATTTGTTTTGATTGATCACGGCCATTCCACCTCGTTGTGTGCCCAGGTGCGATTGATAATCGGTTCCGAAAAAGAGGTCTCGAACACAATTGTTTCGGCTAGTAACACCAAAGAACCCGCCCATATTCTTGCTCCCATAATTAA
>JAFGTH010000038.1 GCA_016934225.1 Lentisphaerota bacterium
CCTGGTGTGAAGCGATCACGTACTTCCGCAGAGTGGTTTGAAAGTCCTTGCGAGCAATGCCTTCTTCGCACACAATCGCCGTGATCAAACTGGCGGGCGTTACATCAAAGGCCGGCGAATAAACTGCAGCATTCTCCGGGGCTGTCAGGGTACCGAACGCATTAACGACTTCTTCTCGGCCTCGTTCTTCTATGGGGATCGTGTTACCGTCGGCGATTTCCAGGTCAATTGTTGAAGTAGGCGCTAACACATAGAACGGCACATTGTGGGCCTTTGCCAGCAATGCAAGACCATATGTTCCTATTTTATTCGCGGTATCTCCGTTGGCGGCAATGCGATCGGCTCCCACAAGCACTGCATTGATTTTCCTGTGTTTCATAACGTGGGCTGCCGTGTTATCGCATATTACTGTTACATTAATGCCGGCTTGTACCAGCTCCCAGGCTGTCAGTCGAGAGCCTTGCAGCAACGGACGAGTTTCGTCGGCATATACACTGATGCGTTTGCCTTGTTGTGCTGCCGTATAGATCGGAGCAAGCGCTGTGCCGTATCCGGATGTGGCGAGTCCGCCTGCGTTACAGTGTGTCAGAACTGTATATCCGTCCTCGAGCAGACTTGCGCCATGTTCCCCAATTGCGTGGCACATTGCATCGTCTTCATCACGTATTGCCAATGCTTCGACGACCATACGAACGCGAATATCCTCGGTATTCGATAGACATGTTTGCCGTGCCGCGTTCAACATTCGCTCTATTGCCCAGAACAGATTGACTGCTGTTGGCCGTGAAGTCGAAAGGTATTTTGCGGCGCTGTCAATATCGGCCATGATTCCGCGTGTATCATGTGCGGATGATTCCTGTGCTGCAACGGCAATTGCCATGGCAGCGGTTATTCCTATTGCCGGCGCTCCTCTTACTTTGAGAGTCTTAATGGCGTGCCACAATTCATCCACATTCACCGTGTCAACGTATGTTATTTTGCCCGGCAAAAGTGTTTGATCAAGCAGTCTGACTTTTCCGGGAGATTGTGAACGCGTAGTATCGGGTATCCAATCAATTGGTCGTATTATTTGCACCGAGGCAGCATAACGGGTTTATGCGCAGCTTCAAGAGCTTTGTTCTGCCGCTGCTGTCAGGATTTTGCGCAGCGTTCTCTTTTTTGTGGAATACCGTTTGAGTCAGAGAGACTAAAAACGCAAAAAACATTACAAAATTGCCTAAGAAACCGTGCATAAATAGTCATTATCAGAAAATGGCACCGGGAATAATCTGATATTCACCCCGCAAACTTGTGCGCAACTTTTGCCAGAAACAGAATAGTTAGTCCGGTGGCATTAAAGATCATATGAGTCAATATTGGAACGATTATGGACCCTGAATAGATGTACGATACGGCGAACACTATTGCGATCATGATCAGCGGGATAACCGAGTGCAGATGCAAATGTATGGCGGCGAACAGAATGGAAACTATTGATACGGCAAATGTCATTCCGAAATGTTTTGCCAGCATCGGCATACATATGCCGCGAAAAAAGATTTCTTCAGCCAAAGGCGCGGTGACGACGATAATAGTAATGAAGACAATTCGAATTGCCGTGGATTCCGTATCGGTGATTATTTGCACGACATACTGTGGTTCTGGAGGAATTCCTGCCTCATGCAGTGACCAACCGGATAGAACTGTTGCTATCCCAACAAGAGGAACCGACGCCAAATATGCCACGACAGCCTGCTTGATACTCTTTGTTGTCGGCAGACAATTCAATCCGAGATTGTCCGTCAATGATATTTTCTGACACCTTGCCGTTATGGCCGCCAACAGGAGGATTGCGCCATGAATAAACAGCGAATTTGCGACAATGGCCGCATGAAGCGTTCTTTCTTCCATAATCAGTCCCGCCTGGAACGCCAGCGACACAACGAGTTTACCTGTCAATACGAGCAGGATAATCGCCGATATCAGCATTATCGTGCCACGCACAGTCCAGGCGCGTTCAGTGAGACGAGAGGAGAGCGATGCCCAGTCAGGACGCCGACGAGAAAATTGAAGAATGAGCAGAAGAAGAGTGCCGAAGCAGAACAGTACAATCGGATTTGCGAAAAGAGCAGCGATTGCCTGTTGAAGGCTCATGTTTTTGATGTTGGTAGAATCGAACATAGTTCTTTGTCGCTGAATATATTTGATCGCGAATCCTTACGAAAGTAATATACGCGCTTTGTTATCTCAAGGTCGTAATGATCCGGTATTACCATGATCAATGACAGAAAGACAAAATTAGATTATTTACGCCAAAATTTGCGTAAAATCGGCAGTCTGGTCGTAGCATTCTCCGGCGGTGTTGACAGCACTTTCCTTGTCGCCGTCGCTCACGAGGAACTTGGGGACAGACTTCTGGCTGTTACGGCAACATCGCCGATACATCCTGAATACGAGCGCTTGGAAGCGATGAAACTGGCTTCCAGTCTTGGAATTCGACATAAAATTGTTGAATCAAATGAACTTGAAATAGAAAATTTCCGCAAGAATCCAACAAATCGGTGTTACTACTGCAAAAAAGCGCTGTTTGCTATAATCAAAGATGTAGCGGCCATGCATGGTATTTGCGTGGTGGCGGACGGAACAACGGTAGACGATTTGAGCGACTACAGACCCGGAAAACTGGCCGCGAAAGAAATGGGAATAATTAGTCCTCTTCTTGAAGCTGATATTGGGAAGGAAGAGATACGGACGTTTTCATCGGAAATGGGTTTAGCCACAGCATCGAAGCCCTCTTTCCCGTGTTTGGCTTCTCGTATTCCGTACGGCTCTGAGATAACGAAAGAGAAACTCAAAGCAGTAGATTCAGTAGAGCGGAGCCTGCACAACATGGGTTTCGGCCAAATGCGAGTCAGGCATCATGGCGATATCGCGCGTATAGAGCTTGATGTAAAGCAGATTAATATGGCGTGCAATCTTGAAATGCGAGAGAGGATGGTCAAAGCTGCGCGTAGCGCCGGTTTTACTTATGTGACGTTGGATCTTGAGGGTTATAGGACAGGGAGCCTGAATATTCGTATTGAGGATATGTGATCTGTTCTCGTTGAGCGTTGTTTAAACATTGTATAATATGGCTCGGGAGTTATCGTGATCGTTATGTGCAAGGTGGTTCGCCTCGGATAGGTTTATTTGCCAAATGCTTCGTCAAATACCCTGTCCGATTTCGGAAAATCGAGAGCCCGGACAAATTCGCATGCTTCAGCGGCGCCGAACTCACGATCCATGGCGGCGTCTTCCCATTCGACTGACAGAGGACCTTTGTAATTTATGGCGTTGAGTGTTCTGATGATTTCCTCAAAATCCACTTCGCCTCTGCCGGGACTGCGAAAGTCCCATCCTCTTCCGACGGTTCCGAAATTGAGGTGAGATGCCAGGATTCCTGTTTCGCCGTCAAGCGTAAGGGCTGCATCCTTCATGTGCACATGATAGATGCGGTTGTAAAATGTTTTGAGGAATCGAACGGGGTCAATCATTTGCCAATGAAGGTGACTAGGATCAAAGTTGAATCCGAATGTCTTTCGGTTTTTCAATGTCGCCAGCGCTCTTTTGGCCGTAAGTATGTCAAATGCAATTTCAGTCGGATGAACTTCGAGTGCAAATCTCACACCGCACCGGTCATAGACGTCAAGTATCGGATTCCATAACTTGGCGAAACGTTTAAAGCCTGCGGCGACCATGTCGTCGCTAACCGGCGGAAAACCGTAGATCATGTGCCATATTGGTGAGCCGGTGAAACCGTTGACCACATTAACCCCGATGTTTTTCGCGGCTATTGCGGTGTTTTTCATTTCCTGTATTGCCCATTTCCGTTTTTTTTCAGCATTGCCGCGGCATGATTTTGGCGCGAATGCATCGGATCTTGCGTCATCGTTTGGATCGCAAACAAGCTGGCCGGCGAGGTGATTGCTGATTGCGTGGACCTTGAGCCCGTGTTTGGCAAGGATTTCCTTGCGGGTTTTTGCGTATTTTTTGTCTTTCGCCGCTCGGGTTACATCTACATGATCGCCCCAACACGCGAGTTCGAGCCCGTCATAACCCCATTCTGCCGCCATAGGCGCCAGATCCTTGAGAGGAATATCAGCGAACTGTCCGGTGAAAAGTGTGATTGGTCTTGTCATTTTACATGTTACTTATATTTTGGGGTTACGTGTGCCCACCGCTGTTACTTTGAGACGCGAACCCACTTGTTTTTAGATGTATTGCTCTTTACTACAGCTTCGAGAAATGCCATGCCTCTGACGCCACTGGTTACGGTGGGGTAGTCTGCTTTCGATTCGTCAACTTTCTTGCCGTTTAATTTCTTTTCAAGCGTTTGAGCAAAAGCTTTGTAGATATTACCGAAAGCTTCCAGGAATCCTTCCGGATGACCGGCTGGCGTTCGTACGTTATTAGTTGCTGCCTTGCCGACGAACGCTGTGCTTGTTCGCCGCATTTCAGGAGCCTTGTGCGCCCATCGAACGATAAGAGTATTTGGTTCTTCCTGATGCCATTCTATTGTGCCCTTTTCGCAGTAGACACGGATATTCAAGCTGTTTTCCTGGCCGACGGCTATTTGGCTTGCCCAGAGAATTCCCTTGGCGCCACCTTGCATTCTGAGCAGGACGCTGCCGTCGTCGTCAAGAATGCGGCCTTTAACAAAAGTTGTCAGATCTGAACACAATTCGGAAATATTGAGTCCGGTGACATACTCAGCCAGATTTTCGCAGTGGCTGCCGATATCGCCCATGCAACAACTACTTCCGGCTTTTTTAGGATCAGTTCGCCATATGGCTTGTTTCTGCCGGTTGTTTCTCTCGATTCTATCGGCCAACCAGCCTTGCGGATATTCCACGACGACTTTTCGGACTCTGCCCATTTGCCCGCCGCGTACCAGGGAACGCGCTTCCTTTACCATCGGATAGCCAGTGTAATTATGAGTAAGACAAAAGAGTTGTTTAGTCTGTTTCACCTTGGTTTGGAGACGTTTTGCTTCAGCGAGTGTCATGGTCATCGGTTTATCGCAGACAACATGAAAACCTGCGGAGAGCGCTGACATGGCTGCATCATAATGAACATTGTTTGGTGTAACGATTGTGACAAAATCCATACGTTGGTCGGCGGGAAGTTTAGCCTCTTTCTGAAACATTTCTTTGTAAGATCCGTACACGCGATTGTTTGGCAATAAGAGCTGTTTACCGCTTTCTTTCGATTTTTCCGGAGTGCTACTGAACGCTCCGCATACCAATTCGATTTTTCCGTCCATCTGTGCCGCGATGCGGTGTACATTTCCGATAAACGCGCCGATTCCTCCGCCAATCATTCCCATTCTAAGTTTTCTATTCACGGATAATTCCTTTTATGAATTGCGAAATCTTAAATATGATCTGACAGTGATGTTTGATTGCTGTTTGAAAAGCCATTGATTAGAGGCCAATAATAAATTATTGTTTTTACGTTAACCAAAGTCCATACCAACAGACCGCATATCTAAACGTGAATAAGGCTAATCACGACGCATTGAAAAAGCAAATATTTTCTGCGCGTTTTTTGTGTGCAATTTTGTGTCGTTTGATGCATTCTGTTCGCTTAAGAAAGAGGATGAAAGCGCTGATTAGCGAAGTACAGTTTGGATACAATGGAGAATATTAATGTCAGGTGCAGAAGAAAACGAATACAGAGAGCATAGGTTGGCGAATATGGCTCGACTGATCGAGCTTGGATATGAGCCGTTTGGCAACGCGTTCGCGCGTAGTGGTCGCCTGGCTGATGTGCGCGCAAAATACAACGAAGATGAACACGTTTCGATAGCCGGACGTCTTATGACGGTTCGTGACATGGGCAAAAGCATATTTGCTGATGTGAGGGATGGTTCAGACAGGTTGCAGATTTACATTCAAAAGAAGAAACTGGGAGATGCCGCATTTGCAGCTTTCAAGCTTCTTGATATGGGCGATCACATCGGAGTTGAAGGGACGCTGTTTACGACAAAAACCGGCGAAAAAACGGTGTTTGCGGAAAAATGGGTGCTTTTGGCAAAAGCTCTTCTTCCATTGCCGGAAAAATGGCACGGATTGCGCGACGTTGAGGCAAGATATCGGCAGAGGTATTTGGACTTAATTGCCAACCCCGAGGTGCGTGATTTGTTCGACAAAAGAATAAAGGTCGTAAGCGAAATACGCAGCTATCTGACAGAACGCGGGTTTCAGGAAGTGGAAACTCCGATGATGCAACCACAAGCAGGCGGCGCCGCTGCCCAGCCATTTGTGACCCGCTATAGCGCTTTGAACACCGATATGTATTTGCGCATAGCGCCGGAGCTGTATTTAAAGCGACTTCTTGTCGGTGGATTCGACAAAGTCTTTGAAATGAACAGAAACTTTCGCAACGAAGGTCTCTCCAGAACTCACAATCCGGAGTTCACCATGCTTGAAATTTATGAAGCATATTCGAATGTCACCGGGATGCAGAAATTAATACAGTCTTTGATTGTTCATGTGGCTGAAACCGTGTTCGGCGGTCTTCACGTGGGGAATGGAGATGCGTCTCTTGATCTTACTCCGCCATGGCGCGAGGTAACTTACAGGGAGCTTATTGTCGAGCGTATGGGCGCTGACTGGTATGAGCTGTCACGCGATGATGCCGCAGCGCGCGCAGAGAGTGAAAATCTGTCTATAGACCGACAATGGGACATGTTGATGATTACGCATGAGATATACGAAAAACTTATAGAGCGTACGCTGATGCAGCCCACTTTTGTCACTCGCCTTCCTGCTGAATTGGTTCCGCTCGCCAGAATATGCAAGGACGATCCTTCGTCTGTGGATGTGTTTGAGTTGGTTATTGCCGGTCAGGAAGTCGCTCCGGCCTACACAGAGATGAACGATCCGATAGAGCAGCGCAGACGCTTTGAGGCACAGGCCGCACACGGCGGAGGCTCTCTGGACGAGGATTTTCTTACCGCGCTTGAGCACGGCATGCCGCCGGCAGGCGGCATGGGGGTAGGCATTGACCGGCTTGTGATGATTCTCTCAGGAGCCGATGCGATACGGGATGTTATTTTGTTTCCACAACTTAGACCGCGATCATCGAGTGGTGCGAACTAATGTTGTGTCCCGGAGAAACCGGAATGCATTTATTATTACTTAACCGGACATATAACATTAGTCGAAACTCGGTTCGAAAATGATACCATTTCCGCTATTTCTGGCGCTGAAATATCTCCGGCCCAAGCGATCGTTCGTATCGGTTGTGACCATCATATCCGTGCTTGGTGTTCTGCTTGGAGTTGCAATTCTTGTGATAGTCATGGCCGTCATGACGGGTTTCGACAACATGTGGCGTGAGAAAATCCTCAGTTTCAAACCGCATCTGATAGTTGTGAATCAGATGGGTATCATCCGCGGTGAAAACGAACTGAGCGAACGTTTGATTGAGATACCGGGCATAATAGGCGTTGCGCCCTGTATACAGACCCAGGTGCTGGTGAGTAACGAGAAGGGAACAAGCGCTCCCATCGCAATCGGAATTGACCCGGTTCGAGCCGCTTCAGTTACGAAGGCGCCGCACAATATGGTTGCCGGGAAATTTGATCTCACTGGCGATTCGGTCGTTGTCGGTATTGACGAGGCAAATCGCCTGGGCCTCGAAATTGGCGACAAGTTATTGGTTTATTCGGAAGTAACTATGCAAGCCATGTCGAATGACGAGTTCTATCTCCCTGAAGAATTGGTTGTCACCGGGATATTTGACATGGGGATGCAGAAGTTTGACGCTGGGGTGATACTTGTTTCTCTGAGAGCCGCGAGAGATTTGGTCGGATTGGAAACGGGCGCGTATGCCATATACCTGATGACTGAAGATCCGTTCCGTTTTGGCGAATATGCCGAGTCGGTTCGCGCCGAACTTGATTTGGGCTATGCCGTAAGATCGTGGAAGGATGAGGACAGAGTATTGTTCGAAGCGCTGAGTCATGAGAAGGGATTAATGGGCGCGTTGTTGGGAATCATAACGATTGTTGCCATTTTTTGTGTAACGAACACCTTGATTGTAATCACGTACCAGAAGACGAATGAGATAGGTCTTCTCAAGGCATTAGGAGTGTCATCTTGGAAAATCATGGGGGCGTTTGTCTGGCTCGGTTGGATACAATGCATAGTCGGGACAATTGGCGGCATTGCTGTGGGTTTTCTTGTTCTGCACAACTTAAGCAGAATTGCTGGATTTCTGAGCCGAATCAATGTTGAGGCTTTTCCAAAGGAAATCTACGGCTTGAGCGAGATTCCGTGGATGACTTCAGGGCGTGACATATCGTTTATTGCTTTATTCGTAATGATATCGTGCACTTTGATCAGTTTGATTCCGGCCGCGCGGGCCGTGTGGTTGGATCCCGTGGAGGCTCTGCATCATGAATAGTGGCGGGTTGAGTATAAGCGCTGAAGGTGTGCGTAAGACATATGTCATTGGCAAAACAAATGTGCCGGTGCTTATGAGCGCAAAGTGCGAGATTGCGGCGGGTGAATCGGTTTCAGTTGTCGGTGTCAGCGGGGCAGGGAAAAGCACTTTATTACACGTGCTTGGCGGCCTCCAGCGCCCGGATGGTGGATGTGTACGGATAGGGGGCCGGGATATTTATGCCATAACTTCAGGTCGGCGAACAAAAATCAGGGCCACTCAATTGGGGTTTGTATTTCAATCGTATCATCTTCTGCCTGAAATGGATGTGATCGAAAACGTTATGTTGCCGTCGCGGGCGATGGGTGGAATGACCATGCCGGAGATGCGGAGAAGGGCCGCAATGTTGCTTGATACGGTTGGGTTGCGCGAGAGAATGAATCATCGTCCTATGGAATTGTCGGGCGGAGAACAACAACGTGTGGCCATAGCGCGAGCGCTTATGAATGGTCCTAAGATTTTACTGGCCGACGAACCGACAGGGAACCTGGACGGCGCAACAGGAAGACAGGTTCTGGACTACATGCTGATGTTGGTCAAGGACCATGGGCAAACCATGTTGCTTGTTACACACAACGAGCAGATAGCCGCCATGTGCGACCGCGTGTTGCGGCTTTCCGATGGTGTGTTGTCCGATGCCTGAGGGTAGTTGAAACGTTCAAGAACGTTACCGAATTCATTTGCGAAAGATGAGATTCATGAGATCACCATTGGCCATTGCGCCGAGACTTCCCTTCGCGCATGATACTTCGTTAAATTCCGAGACTGAATCGGGCTTGATGTTTCTAATACGCGCCGACACAGGAACAGGCGTGCGGGTGTGCTTCCCTATGGCGATTGGCACCGGATGATCGGGCAGGACAACCGCATTTAAATTGTTGTCAAAAGCCGACAACACCGGTCCGATTATTCTGGCATCAAACGCTTCGATTGTTTCAATTTTCTTCTGTAGATTTTGTTCATGAGAAACTTCGTCAATTGCCTCCAAGTGGACATAAACAAAATCGCGTGTTGCGAGCGCGTCAATTGCGGCGCGTGCTTTGCCTTCATAATTAGTGTCAGTGTAGCCGGTGGCGCCTTGGACTCGGATCACATCAAGACCGAGACATTTACCCAAACCGATTATGACATCAACGGCAGAAACTACTGCGCCGGTAATTCCGAATTTTTCTTTGAGTGTGCGTAGAGATCCGGCTTTGCCGCCGCTCCAGGGCCAGACGCCGTTTGCCATTGGTTTTCCTTGTGCTGCGCGCGCCTTGTTTACCGGACAGGTTTCGAGGACGATAGGCGCTTCTTTGATTATTCTGCGCAACAGATCCTGTGTCGCTTTGGCTTGCGGGTCGGTGGCTACAGGCAGATGTTCTGAAACCGGTTCGTTATGATTGTCGTCCGGCTTGTCTGTATGGATCAGGTGGGAGTATTGGCGTCCTGAAAGAACAAGGATATTTCTATAGCTTACGCCTGCGTGAAATCTTACCGAATCGCAGCCAAAATAGTTGTTTAGGGCGGATATCAACGCATTGGCATCTTCTTGATTGATATGACCGCCTGAGAAATCTTTTAAAATATCGTCTTTGACCGTTGTCAGATTGAGTCTGAATGCAACATCGTCAGGGGCCAGTTCTATGTTTCTTCCGACCGCTTCCAGCGGGCCGCGGCCGCAATACTCAGTGGAGAGATCGCATCCTAGAACAGACATGTTCGCCACTTCACTGCTTGTTGGGAAACCGTCAGGCAGGGTCAGTAAAGTGCCGCTGACGCCCTGTTGAGCGATATGATCCATAGCAGGTGTCTTTGCGTACTGAAGCGGTGTCAATCCGTTAAGTTCCGGAATTGGCTCGTCAGCCATTCCATCACCTAGAAATATGATATTCTTGCCCTTAGACATGAAATTAAAAATCTGCCAGATATACCGGTTACTGTCAATTTTCCTTTATTAATCAGGATTATATTTATATCCTCTGACTTTTTAGCACATTGAGGGACATGATATGAGAATACTTTCCGGCATACAGCCGTCAGGCAAGTTGCATCTCGGCAACTATTTCGGAATGATGAAACCTGCAATAGAGTTGCAGTCTGAGGGTCAGGCATATTTGTTCATTGCCAATTATCATGCTTTAACGACGTCATCCAGTCCTGACGCGCTTCGCGCGGCCACACATGACGTCGCTCTTGATTTTCTGGCATGTGGACTCGATCCGGAAAAAACCGTGTTTTTCAGACAAAGTGATGTGCCGGAGGTGACTGAATTGACATGGTTGTTGTCGGTTGTGACGCCGATGGGTTTGCTGGAGAGGTGCCATTCGTACAAGGACAAGCTTGCCAGGGGCATACCGGCCAACCACGCGCTATTTGCCTATCCTGTTTTAATGGCCGCGGATATTCTGGCATATCAGTCTAACTTGGTGCCTGTAGGCAAGGATCAGAAGCAACATGTGGAAGTTACCAGGGACATTGCCGTCAAATTCAACAACCAGTTTGGCGAGGTGTTCACAATTCCGGAACCTTCAATAAGAGAAAGTGTTGCGGTGGTTCCCGGCCTGGACGGTGAAAAAATGTCCAAGACATACAACAATCATATTGAGCTGTTTGGCGACGAAAAAGAAACGAAAGCCAAGATCATGCGAATTGTAACGGACAGCAAGGGGCTTCATGAGCCAAAGGATCCTCAAACGTGCAACGTGTTTGCTCTTTACCGGCTCTTTGCCTCGGAGGATGATTGTAGAGAAATGGAGAACCTCTACAGAAACGGCGGCTATGGATACGGTGAGGCGAAAAAAAAGCTGTTCGCCACAATGTGGGAGTATCTGGCGCCGTTTCGTGTAAAAAGGAAACATCTAGAATCGGATTCTGCGTACGTGGAAAGCGTTCTTGCCGCCGGCAAAGAGCGTGCGAGAGAAGAAGCCGCCAAAACGCTTGCTGCCGCCAGAATGGCGATGGGACTGTGAGCAACATAGGTTAAATAAAAAATCATCATTTTGAAGGATTTCGGCTGTGATTACACAGGACGAGTACAAGGTTGAATTGGAGGTGTTCGAGGGTCCCCTTGATCTGCTTCTCTACCTTATCAAGAAAGACGAGATAGATATTTACAATATTCCTATTGAAAAAATCACCAGTAAGTACATGGAATATCTCAACGTTATGCGCATGCTTGACCTTAATATCGCCGGTGAATTCATTGTAATGGCGGCGACACTTATGATGATAAAGAGTCGAATGTTGCTTCCTGTTGAGGACCGAACCGAGATTGAAGAGGAAGAAGAAGATCCGCGATGGGATTTGGTGCGCCAGCTTGTGGAATATAAAAAATTTAAGGATGCGGCTCTTGCGCTTCAAGACAAGGAGCTGCATCAGGAAAATGTGTTTGGCATGGGCGGAGAAGACAACATTGCTGTCGAAAATGATGATCCCGGCACCAGCCTGCTGGATATCGGGTTGTTTGATCTGATTGCATGTTTCAACGATGTTTTGAAGCGGGCAAAGGACGACGTAATCGGTGTTATTGAGTCGGATAAATACACTGTTGGCGATAAGATTGATACAATTCTCATGCTGATAAACGAACACACAGAAGTGCCCTTTAACCGATTGTTCGGAGCAAATGCGCACAGACACGAGATTATCTGCACGTTTCTGGCGCTGTTGGAACTCATCAGATTGAGACATGTTATCGTTCGACAGAATCGTGCGTTTGGGGAGATTGTTATTGCCGGCATTGTGAGTGGCGTTAACGCTGAACCAATTGATGTTGGCGGTGATCAACTGGCGCCTGAGATGGTGTGAGACAGGAGAATCCGAATGTCAGAGAGCAATGTCTTACCGGAACTTAAACAGATAATCGGCGCCATGATATTTGGCGCTGACAGATCGTTGAATATTAAGGAAATGCGGAAATGTCTTCTGGAAGTGGCAAGTGAGTATGGCGGTGAGACCTCGGCATTCGGAAGCGTGAAGGATACGGATATTCGAAATGCGCTTAGCGAATTGACCGAAGATCTGAAAATCCGGAAAACTGGTTTTCATCTGGTGGAGTTAGCGGGAGGTTTCAGGCTTCAAAGTGATGTTGCCTGCGGCAAATGGCTCAGGCATCTGCTGAAGATCGGCAAACCCAACAGGTTGTCGCGTCCCGCCCTCGAGACACTAGCAATCATTGCCTATCGTCAACCGGTGTCGCGACCCGATATAGAAAGCATTCGCGGAGTTAATGTTGATCATATTGTTCGAACATTAATGGAGCTGCAGTTGGTGAAGATTACCGGGCGAAGCCATCTACCCGGAAAACCCTTCCTTTACGGTACGACACAGGCCTTTCTCGAACATTTCGGGTTGAAGAATTTGAACGAACTCAAGGATATGCACCCTGCGCTTGTTATACCATCTGAATCGGCACATGGGAAAATACGGCCCGAACAAATAGAGCCGGTGTTCGAATCGGACGACAAGAATCAATATGGAGATACTATTGAAGACGAATTGGATGATGATAACGATGATTCCGAGGAGGAATAATGGACATTGAGAAAATGAGAAGTCGAATTGACGCTATTGACGCCAAACTTGTTTCTCTTCTCAATAAACGCGCTAAAACGGCTGTCGAAATCGGCAAAGCGAAAAAAAGTCGCGGTATTCCGGTACACGATCCGAAACGTGAAGCAGAAGTGCTCAATAGAGTTGGCGAATTAGGCGAAGGGCCTCTTGAGCGGAAGGTCATACGAGATATCTACTGTCATATTGTGTC
>JAFGTH010000039.1 GCA_016934225.1 Lentisphaerota bacterium
AAAAGACGGAAATTCTTTCGAATGATTCAATGGTAGTCAAAGTCTCATCGTGGGGTGGCGGCATAGTCGGCATACAACTGACGAAATATCGGCAAACGCTTGACAGGGAAAGCGGTTCGGTGGAATTCGATTTTTCCGAATGCCCTGCGCTTTCGATTACCGGTATTCCCGATTTGTCCACCAACAATGACTTTGAGGTGTCTATAAACGATTCAAATGATGCGCTGCATGTGAGCCGTACAACTGGTAACGGCATTGGCTTTGAGCGCATTATTAGATTTTCAGGCGAATATACGCTTAACGTTGAGGACACTTTTTCAAACGGAACCGATCAACCGATGATGTTGTCCGATAAGAATGGTCTTGTAATCGGGCCAATGAACATACGAGCAAGCGTAACCGCAACGCGGGAGAAAATTTCTTATCTTGGATTGGATACAAAGGCCGCAGGCAGTGGAATGGATGTGGTGTATTGGGCAAACAAGGGTTCTCCGGGCAATGAGAAAAGCCTTGCAAAACGGTTTACGGTCGAGGGCATGAACGGAATTGCCGGATGCATACGGCGCGCTCCATTAAGCAAACCGTTGCCTCGCATGATTGAGATACCAAATTCAGGCGATACCGATTGGATTGCAGCCAAGAATAAATTCTTTGTTCAGATTCTTGCTCCGGAAAACGGCGGGGACGGATTTGTTTTGCGCGCTATGCGCGAGATCCCGGAAAGCGAAACTTTGAACGATCCGGCGACATGGAATCATGCGGTCACGTTGCAAAGCGTGTGGGGAGAAATGATTTTTAAGGACCGTGTTTTGCCGCCTGGAGGTTCCGTGACGCGACGTGCGACTTATTATGTTGGTCCAAAGAAGCTTGCATTGTTGAAGCAGTTGGGCAATCAACAGGATGAGGTGATGTTCAGAGCATGGAAGGGGTGGGGATGGTTTCGGGTTCTTTGCGAATGGCTGTTATGGACTCTTAATGCAATTTATTCCGTTATACCCAACTATGGTTTGGCAATAATTCTTTTGACGCTGATCGTGAAAATAGTGTTTTGGCCGGTTACGCATAAGAGTACTGAAAGCATGAAAAAAATGCAGAAGATACAGCCTCTTGTGACTGAAATAAAACAGAAGTACAAAGATAAGCCGCAGAAGATGAACCAGGAGGTCATGGCTTTGTACAAGGAGCACAAGGTCAATCCGATGGCCGGCTGTCTTCCGATGTTGGTTCAAATTCCTGTATTCATAGCGCTGTTTACTGTCTTGCGCAGTGCAATTGAACTTAGATTTGCTCCGTTCCTATGGATTGCCGATTTAAGCGAGCCGGAAGGTCTGTTCCCCGGCTTGCCGATAATCCGGTCAATCAATATTTTGCCTGTGTTGATGACTGCAACTATGGTGTGGCAGCAGAAACTTACGCCGACGGCCGGCGATCCGCAGCAACAGAAAATGATGGCGTTTATGCCTGTTTTTATGTTGTTCATTTTCTATCACATGGCATCTGCTCTGGTTCTTTATTGGACCACCAGTCAATGTCTTTCGATTGTGCAATTGCTTATGCAGAAACGTAAGAATGCGCCGACATTGGTGGAACCGTCGGCTCAAGAGAAGTGACGAGTCAATATTGATTGACGATTCAGATGATGCCAATTATGTCACATCATATTGGTCAGCAATTCCGTTCACTCTATCCAAATGCTTTTTTAGTTCGCATATTCATGAAGGATTGTATGCGTACGGGACAAGACGTTTTGGAACCATGGCTTTGTGTAGCAGTTGGATAGTTGGCAAATACAGTTTGTAATATGGTCCCGGGAAAGAGAAGATGCATGCAATTCATCACCAGATACGCGCTCATGCCTGTCAAGGTTGCCGTTATTGAGAATTTGCGGTGTATTCGTACAGCTTCATCCTCAATGCCTTGGTCTTGATTGACCCTGAACTTGTGAAATAAATAAGCGGTCAGGTTAAAGACGGGTGATTATTCGCTGAGGTATTGAATAGATGCGGAATTGTCGTTTTCCGGTTTTACTTCTCGTTCGAGCAGGGATACAACCGCATCGTGGGGGCTTTTCCCCATATGCACAATGGCATAAACTTCATTTGTTATTGGAACCTCAACTTTATTTTGAATTGCCAGCGCTCGCGCACTGGCGCAGTTCCAGACTCCTTCTGCGGCCATTTTCATGTTTCCAAGAATGACATTTAGAGCCTCGCCTTTGCCGATTCTTTCGCCAATTGATCGGTTACGACTGAGTCGGCTGGTACATGTTACTATCAGGTCGCCCATTCCGCTGAGCCCTGCAAATGTCTCGGGTTTTGCGCCCATGGAACAGCCAAGTCTTGTCATCTCGGCCAGGCCGCGGGTGATGAGTGCCGCGCGTGTATTGTCGCCGAAGCCAAGTCCGTCACTTACGCCCACGGCGATAGCTATAACATTTTTGAGAGCCCCGCCAAGCTCAACACCCGGCGGATCGTCCGCTGTATATACACGGAAATGTCTGTTGGAGAATGCTGTCTGAAGTCTGACGGTACGGACGAAATCGGCGGAAGCCACACAGACTGCCGTCGGTATGCCGCGCGCCACTTCCTCGGCATGACTTGGTCCCGACAGAACAGCTACTGGATGATGAAGCAATGTCTCAGCAACTTCGCTCATTCGAAGGTGGCTCTCTTGATCAAGCCCTTTTGCTACGCTGACGATATCGGGAGATTCGCCGATTTGTTCGGCGAAGGAACTCACAACTGCCGCGTAATATTTTGTTGGTATGGCGAGAACAATTATATCGGCTTTATCCACTGCCTCGCTTTTATCTGATGTCCACTTGATTTGTTCCGGCAGTTTGACATTAGGGAGAAATCGGTCGTTTTCGCGGGTTTTGCGGATGTTGTCTATATAGTCCGGAAAAGGGCCCCAGACTGTTACGCTGTAGCCATTCTCGTTGAGTATCATGGCCAAAGCGGTACCCCATCCGCCATCACCTATTACTGCAGCGTGTTTTGTCACTGTTGACCTTTCTTCTTTCTTTTAAACCGATTCTCGGTGCCTTGCATAAGTCTGCGAATATTTATCCGGTGTCTCCAGATGGCGAGGCCGGCGAGTACTGTTAGGGAAACGGGCACTATAATCGTTTGCGGATAATAAAGCAGCCAGGCACTCGCAGCTATTGATCCTGCGCCAAGTATTGAAGCGACTGAAACATATCTTGTGCAGAGAAATGCAATTATCCAGATCGCAAGACTTATTGAGACGGCCATTGGTGTTATGCCCAGTAACGCGCCGGCGCTGACAGCTATGCCCTTACCGCCTTTGAAATGAAGGTATATCGGCCAATTATGTCCAATCACGGCTGCGCCGGCGCAGCATATGCCGAGAGGAATTTTATCAATGTCCGGGAGAAATTTAACCGCTAAAAAAGGGAACACAAATGACGATGTGAAGCCTTTGGCCGCATCGCAGAAAAAAGTTAGATACCCCCATGGCTTTCCAACAGATCGGAGCACATTGGTTGCGCCGATGTTGCCGCTGCCAACGGTTCTGATATCAACTCCGCGAACTTGCGCAACAATCAGTCCGGATGGAACAGCGCCGAGCAGATAAGATGCTGTGACACAGGTGATATACACAACAAAGTTCACAACTATTTCTCCAATTCAGCATGTTCGTTCGAGTACGAACTGTGCAATAGCTTCCAATGGTATTGTATTGCCGTCTATTAGTTTCAAGGCGGCCATGGCTTTAACGATTTGTTCGTCGGCCTGTTTTCTCGCATCTTGGGCAGACAACACATGCATACAATTTGATGGGGTGTCAATGGCGGAGCGTTTACCACCCGAATTGGCATCAAGTATATCGTCAGTAATCTGGAAGGCGAGTCCAATGCTTTCTGCGTATTGACCAAGATTGGCGACCTGTGCGGCTGTCGCGTTACCGGCAATTGCTCCCATGCGTACGGCTGTTCTGAAAAGATCTGCAGTTTTGTGGAGATGTATCCATCGGATTGTGTCGGCATCGGGCGGGACATTGATTGCGGCGATATCTTCCACCTGTCCGCCCACGACGCCTCTACTGCCTGCTGCTCCGGCTAATTCACGGATCAGGGAAATTTTGGTTGAATCAGGCATTGTCGAATCGGCGAGTATTTCAAAAGCCAGCGCCTGAAGGGCATCGCCTGCCAGCACGGCGTTTGCCTCGCCATATTTTCGGTGGACCGTTGGTTTGCCGCGTCGAGTGTCGTCATTGTCCATAGACGGTAAATCGTCATGAATCAGTGTGTAGGAGTGTATGAGTTCCACTGCTATAGCCGGAGTGATTGCGTTATCGTCGGTTCCGTTTATGGCATTTGATGCTGCCATACACAAAATTGGTCTGAGCCTCTTTCCGCCGGAAAATACGCTGTACCGCATTGCCTGATGCAACAGAGTCGGCCGTTCATCCGGCGCAGGCATAGCTGCATCCAGCGCATGGTCAATGATTTGCCGTTTTTCGTTTAGATATGTGACCAGGTTCAACATGTGAGAAGATTAGTATGGCTGTCAAATAGAGCAAGAAGAAATGGAAGCCAAAAAATGAATACAATGTCAGACAATTGCTTCGGGGAGTGGGGTCATAGTCATAATGATTCGGGCGTCGGATCCGCGTTTCTTGTGGGTCAAAGATGAAGTGGCCAGAACGTGGCGGATACTGCCGAGCGCTGTACTCAATTCCAGTTTACCGAGCCAGGTTCCATGCGTGGAAGGAATTTTGATCAGTGCGACCGCTGATTTATGCGAGGTGCAGAAGTCGCCGATAAAATGTTGCAGAACATCTTTTTCTTCTTTGAAGCCGAGGATGTTTACGAAAGACGGATTCACAAATTCGATCATTCCTTCAAACGTGCAAACTATAATCCCTGATTGGGCATACTGGAGCGCCTCGACGCCCAATTCTCTTTTCTGGCGTGCTTTTTCTTTTCGTTCAAGGTTTCTTACAGAGAAGACAAGATCGCCGTCATTGATGAAATTAATGCTGCTTATGGCGATTTCGGCCGGAAATGTGGTTCCGTCTTTTCGTGTGCATGCGGCGTTTACGACCGTGAAACGACCGGAAGAAACATGAGCGCGTATCTGGTTAAGCACCTTATCGCTTACGGCGGCGATGAGTGCGTTGCAATGCATGTCCCAGAATTCGTTCTCATCGTATCCGAAGAACAGCTCGGCGCGTTTGTTGTATTCTATGAGATGCCCATGGCTATCAAAGATCAGAACGCCATCATATAGCCCTGAAAGAAGCGCCTTGTATAGACTCTTATCGCGTGTTTTCTTGACAGGAACTGTGGCAGGGGCGGGTTCAACATGCGACTCGGTTTTAGTAAATGTATCGGTATTATTGCCCAGTTTCGCTTGTGTTTCCGATAACATCTCGATTTCGGGTTCCGCAACGTCCGAATCTTGCGTTTTCTGTTCGCTGCTCTTAGATTGAGATGAAAAGAATTTCACTGTTTTAGCTCCTTACAGTTCTATTCAAGATCAGAAAGATCAATTCTGATGGTCATTGCTCGCCTGTCAGCTTGTGATTGTGCCTTGTCGGAGTCCGAGGTTGCGCCGTCGGAATCGGAAGTAATCTCGGAGGCGTCGCGGGTGGGCGCCTGTGATTCCGCAGGAACTATCAGTGGTGTGCCGCAGGTAGGGCAACTGACCTGTAGACCGATCATATCTGACGTGGCTTCTATTTCCTGTTCGCAATCCGGGCAGAAGAAATCTATGAATTTTTCACTGTCTTGTTGGCTTTGTTCTGTGTCTGTTTGATTTTCGTTTGATGCCTGTTGTGATGTGTCTACAGAGTCCTGTTCGCTGTCCAAGCGCAGTCCCGGCACGATATTCTGCGCATGACAGTAGGGGCATTCGCCGAGCGTTCCAACGCTTTCCGGGGAAGCCGCGAGGACATTACCGCAGTTTGGGCATGTGAAAACCACCTGACCGGCCTCCGCCGATGATATGGCGGAATCTTCTTCTTTTGGTTGAGGAATTGTTGCAGGTCGGGCTGCAATATCATCTGCCACAACATGTACCAGGTTCATGGGTTTGGGAGTGACGGTATCCTTTGCTTTTTTTACTGGAACGGCTTTGAGAATTTCTCTTTCGCCGATTTCAAGTAACTGACCGGTGGCTGGATTGCGGCGTCGGCATGCCTTTTTCTTAATCACTTTGAGTTTACAGATGCCCGGGATGGTAAATCCATTAGCCGCTTCCCGATAGGCGATATTTGCCAGTTCTTCGAGAACTGTTGTGATCTGTTTCTGAGTAAAACTCGTTTTTGCAGCGAGTTCGGATATCAGTTGTGATTTAAGGTATGTCTTTGCCATTAAATTCCTGTAGCGTCTTCCTATGTAAACTTGTTACTTTAAAGCTTGTCTGAACCGTGTTTCTATTGCAACAAAAAAGAAAGCGCAGAAATACGACAAGTAAATTTTTTGCCAGGCGTTTCAGCTCTCTTTGCAATATATTTTGTGCTTTTCGCGATTATCTTGATTCTTTGGACGCCTAAAATGCTTCAGATGATAAGTTTGACAACGCGAAAAGGCGGAGATAAGCTTTTTATTAGAAATTAAAAATAATTATGCCAATGGTGAAATAATGCCCACATACGAGTATGAATGTCTGAAATGTGGCCATGTCTTTGAAGTTTTTCAAGGAATGACCGAGGATCCGATCAAGCGATGTCCGAAGTGCAAAGGCAAGGTTAAGCGCTTGATCGGTAGAGGTGCCGGCGTGATTTTCAAGGGAAGCGGATTTTATGAAACTGATTATAGGAGCGACAGCTACAGGGATGCGGTTAAAAAAGAAACAAGCACAGCGACGTCTTCCGGTTCTAAATCTGATGCCAAGCCTGTAACCACGGGCGCGGAAAAAAATGTTATGAAGTCGAGCGACAAGGCAACTACGAAAGATACGCGCAGCGTGGCAACTGCGACAAAAGAGAAATAGGTGATACTATGTTGATATGCAAGCAATGCGGCAAAGACAACGAACTTGGACGCGTGTTTTGCGCATCCTGCGGGGCCAAACTAGACCTTGACGGCATGAGCAGCGATGTGGTTGCAGATGCCGTTCAACGCGGTGGCTGGTTTGGACGGAACTGGGGCAAGATTGTTTGGATCGTTGTATTGATCTTTCTGGTGATTATTGGTTTGGCGGCATGGTCTAATACAAAGCCCATTGGCAAGCCTGCTTCTAAGGGCGGACGGATTGTAGAGGGCAGTATAATGTCATTCTCGCGTTTACGCCAAGGGCAAAGACTCGGCAGGAAGTTCACTGAGGAAGATATCAACGCATTTCTTGCATTAAAAGCTGAACAATGGAATCTGGAATCCTTTTCGGTCTCGTTGGGAGATGGGCGTTGCGATGTTCATATTGTCAAATCCATTTTGCCGCAAGGCATAACTATTTCCTCATACAAATTGGATCCAAAGATGTCATACGATCTGATATGTGTCCCGAGTGGCGGCAAACTGGTGGCTTGGAAAGCGTCGTTTGGGCACCTGCCTCTGGGCCCGTTCAAGTCTATGGTTGTAGGCAAGATCGCGGCTCTGTTATCGGAAGACAAGGACTGGAAGGCGCTAGAGGCAGTTACTGAGATTAAGGTAACTTCAGAAGGTGTGGAGCTGTTTGCCAAGAAATAGTATTTAGTATTATTGATACAAGCGAAACGAGCGCGAAATTCGGATGGCGTGGTTTTGTGATGGTGTCGTTATTCGTGGCAACGGCGTTATGTCTGACGATTACGCTGAGCGCAAACGGCGGGTCTCTTGGACGTCTTGAATCTATTGCTTCTGTCCCTGTTCATAAAAGTCCCCGAGGGCGCTTCGTTGTTATTGGTCTCGATAACCTGGAAGCATTGGAGGTGCTTCATTGGGCGACCGAAGTTTCCTATCGCTTTGAGAAACGTATCGGTATAAAGCCTTCTTTTCAACAGCAGAACATTCGTTTGGTTGTCCACAAATCGCTGTCCGATTCCGCCGAGGATGCTTTCATCACTGTTCATGAGGATTTTTTAGATGGGCGTTTGGTTCAAAGTCTTGTTTTTCATGGTTATCCGAAGGTTGACGCCGAATCGGCGCGTGAAGGTCTGTGCCGAATTTTGCTGAATGGTTTTGTTGTTTCTCTGCACATTCAACAACAAAGAGAAAGAGGGGGTGGGCTAGGCAACCGTGTTCGCAAGGTGCCGTTTTGGATGTCGGAAGGTGTAGCTCAAAGTCTTTATCCGGATCAAAGGGCCAGAAATCGAGACTTGGTGGTTGCTCGCTGGGAAAATGCCAGTCTTCCTCCGCTCGTGTCATACTTTACCTCGGAATCGTTCGATCGCGAACCTGTTTGCGGATTCATAGTAATGTGGCTGTTGTCTTTGTCCGACAGTGACAAAATATTTGTCTCTTGTTTTGAAAGATTGGCGGCAGGCGAAATTATCTCTCCGGAATGGCTTATCGCGCAGATACCGGAATGCTCCGGTGTTGCTGATATGGAGGAACGATGGGAGAACTGGATAATTTCACAACGCAAGGTAATATACAGGCCGGGCAAACCTACTTTAAATGCTATAGGACATTTGAAGCAGGAAATGTTGCTTTATCCTTCTGAGTCTGGTATTAATTTGTCTGAAGAAAAGATTAATCCTGTAGATCTCAGGGATTTGATTCGGAATAGGAAATCTGAATGGGCCGTACATTTGGCGAGGAACAAGTCCGTTGGGCTTCGTATATTAGCAGTTGGTCGCGGATCCGATTTCGGTGCGGTGGTCGCGTCGTACTGCAAATTCTTTAATGGAGTAGTACGCGGCAAAAGCGAAAAATGGCTGGAAAAACGCCTTGCACATGCCGAAAACGAATTGGCGCAACTTGAAGAGCGATTATCGAGCGGGTCTGACGAAACGCCGGACGATAGAAGTGTGCGTAAGGGGGTCGGGTTAAGACAATTGACGGAGATGCCAGAGGTGAAAATAAATGACGACTGAAAAAACCATTGTTGGCGCCATGGACTCGGAAGCTCTTAAGTTTACGGTCAGCAGCGACGTTGTCGTGGATGCAGTGTTGACGGAAGTTGATTGTATCGGGTCGGCGGCACATGTGACAATGCTCTCGGAAATGGCAAACGGACGAAAGTTGTTTACATCCGAACAAAAGCAGCGTGTTATAAATGAGTATGTGAATATTATGCGTCGCGCGCGGCGAGGATCGTTTCGGATTACTTATCGTGATCAGGATGTGCATATGGCCGTTGAGCGCGTGTTGATCCAAAAACTCGGTGCCATCGGCAAACGTGTGCATACTGCGAGGAGCCGTAATGATCAAATTGCCGTGGATCTTCGATTGTACGCAAAAGAGCAGCTTTTGGGTCTGATTAAAGAGTCAATGACCCTTGCCGGCGGATTACTCTCATTTGCCAGGAAGCATAAATCGCTACCCATGGTTGGAAGAACTCATATGCAGCCTGCAATGCCTAGCTCTGTTGGATTGTGGGCTTCGGCCTATACGGAGAGCCTGTTGGACGATGCGATTTTACTGAAGAGCGCGTAT
>JAFGTH010000040.1 GCA_016934225.1 Lentisphaerota bacterium
CAACGGTAAGGCCATCCAATAAGTCTTTCCGTCTTTCGAATGCCGTCCTCCTAACATAGTAAAAAAAGTATTGCCTGTCTCGCTATGCGACGCATAATAAAGCGGTAAAATCAAATGCCACCGAAAATCCCTGTCATTTCCGTAACTGAATAACGGTGTAAAATGCCTGCGCGAATGATCGTTGTACGCATAACAACAGATCGGCAGAAACGCTTTCCATGACGTTCCATTAAAATCCGTGAACGCAGAATACAGCGGCGACAGAAACATATCAGATGTTGTGTCATATTTATGGAGGTATACCGGCAAGAAAATGCTGCCGCCCGCATTCTCATGAATGTTCCGCCAATGATGTCCAAGTGGCCACAAGAAAAACGAATACGATGCGCCCTGTTGCTGAAAATTCCCGAATATCGGCCAGGCATACCGACTTATGCAATTGCTTCTGTCAACAAATCCAACCAACGAACCAAGCATGCGGATACTATACCCATGCGAATCCCTGAAATAAGACCAAAACGGTATGAACACATCAGAAACGGCGTCGTGAACCGAACGATTATGCCAATAGAGCGGGAAAATGTTTAAATAATCCTCACCCCAGAAGAACGGGAAAATTCTGCGCTTCCCCGTTCTTTCATTGAAACTTGCAAGCGGCCAAAATACATTGCAGACCTTGTCTTCCTCGTTCAATCCATATACCGACATAATCGGCCGTACTGCAAAATGGGTATCGGTCAGTTCTATCAGCGGCCACAATACGGACATTGCGGGATTTCTGTAATAAAATAACGGCCATAAATTTACCCTGTCCTCAACCGGTCCTGGCTTCGACGCATATGCACCCGTATAAAAAGGAGTGCCTTTCATGCTGTCGGTTGCGCATCCGCTGACAAACATTGCCGCAAGATACAGCATAGTTCCGCTACGAAATATCCGGCCGATATTACGAAAAACAAAACGCATGATGTTGCAATTCAGTTTATGACACTTAATTGGTTGTAATATGGTTTATAGAAATTTTCTGATTCTTTGAATCATTCGCTCCACGACAGTCGGACGGTCATCTACAAATTCGCGGGCTAGTTCTTTCATCTTTTTCAAATCAAACTTGCCGGAACCAAGCATCGGAATTGAATCAACTTGCAAATAATTTTCACGCCTGGGCTTCCAAAGGTTGGGAATGTCGCTTTGTTGAATAATTTTGTTCAAATCGTCGGCGCTGCCTGCTTCAAGCGTGTGTAGAACAACCAGTTGCTCGCCTTTCTTGTCATCCGGCGCAGCAGTAACAAAAACCACCTGGTTCACAGCGCCAAGCGCTTCGATAAACCTGTCTTCAATCGCAATATGCGGAACCATTTCGCCGCCTATTTTGCTGTAACGCGACATTCGATCCATGAGAAAAATGAAACCGTCTTCATCAATTTTCGCAATGTCGCCGGTGTTGTACCACCCACGCTGCAAAACTTCTGCCGTCTTCTCAGGCATGCCAAGATAGCCCTTCATAACGTTCGGACCCTTTACCATCAATACACCCTCTTCACCCAACGAAAGGCTTACACCGGAGTCCGGATCAACCACTTGCGCCGTAATCCCGGGAAGCGGATGACCTACACTCCCCGCCTTGTTGCCGACCTGCGCCACACCGTCAATCTTTACGTCCGGAATATTGAGCGACACAACAGGCGATAACTCTGTAGCGCCATAACCTTCGAGGGGACGAAACCCGAATTGCTCTTCAAATGCGTCGGCAATTTTAACTTTCAGTTTTTCGGCCCCAACTACCACCGCACGCAACGATTGAAAATCGTCTTTATGCAAACGTCGCAGATACGTGAGCAAAAACGTGGGCGTAGCCAATAAAACCGTCAACTCATTCTCGCGCACAACAGAGCCTACCTTCGCAGCTTCTGTCGGATTGGGATGATAATACACGGAAAACCCCAGAAGCAATGGAGCCCAAAGCGTCACTGTGTATCCGAACGAATGAAAAAACGGCAGCACTCCGCACATTCGATCTTTTCGCGAGAGCCGGAACACCATGCAAAATGCTTCAATGTTCGATATTATGTTGTGATGCGTCAACATAACGCCTTTCGGATCGCCGGTGCTGCCGGATGAGAAAACTATCGTAGCGGTATCGTCAGGCGCCGGTCCCCTTCCATGCATAATTACCGAACGCGGTGCAAACAATGCTTTCAGCAAACCGGATATTTTGTCCGATAAACTTACGTCGGATAAAATATCCTCAATAAAAACCGTTCCTTCAGGCACATTAAAATTATTCAGCTTCTTTACAAACGCTCGCGACGATACAACTGTCGCAATCCGGCATTGCCGTATGGCCGACGTAACTACACCGGACGACGCGGTGAAATTGAGATTAACTGCTACACGGCCAAGTAACGATATCGCAATGTTGGTCAATGCGCCGCCAACGGTCGCGGGAAGCATTACCCCAATCGTGTCCGATTTCTCCGATAACGCCTTGATCTTTTGGGATAAAATGATTGACGCTGCCAATGCGCGCCCAAATGAAAGACGCTTCCCTGTTGTATCGGCAATCGCCGGACTGAACCACCGACTGCGAGCCGTTCGAATAAACATTGCGGACAGACACCGATCCGATGATCGCCGAATGTCAAACTCACGCACCGAAAGCTCTTGAACCGCCATGCGCACTTCATGCGTACTCGATGCGGACAACATTGGCGCGCCAAAAAACACAGATACACGATAAGGTATGCGCCGCGGCCACCTGCCCAAGAGCCTTCCTTCATAATAGCTGAATATGCTCCCCCATGCGCCCCCTATATGCACCGGAATAATCGGATGATCAGTTCCTTTAACAATGCGTTCCAACCCGGGTTTGAAACTCCGAATGTTGCCGTTTCTGGTTATGGCCCCTTCAGCAAATATGCAAACCAGGTAGCCGTCGTCTAATGCAAGTCGCGCCTCCTTGATGGATTCTATAACTTGTCGGGGAGGATCGGACGATGAAACCGGTATCACGCGCATGAGCCGGAAAAGCGGATGCAACCACATACGTGTGTATATCTCG